>DATCTB010000245.1:0-11142 GCA_036568185.1 Bacteroidales bacterium
AAAATGGAGTTCTTGCTTAGGGCAGCCGAAAATTACTTGATTTCCAAAAATTTAAACTCCGAAATCCGCTTCGATATTATTTCCATCGTCCTCAATTCAAGGCAAAAAAAGATAAGGCATATTGTGGATGCTTTCTATGCTGAATAATTGAATTTTATAAAATTGCATGAGTTTAGTCATGTAATTTCCATTAATTGCATGAGTTCAGTCATGTTTTTTTATATTTGCATAAAAAACAGCCATGATAATACCACGGATTATCGAATCAAACCTGCAAGACAGATTAGCCAAATCTGACAATCAGCATAAAGTAATTATCATTTATGGGGCGAGGCAGGTTGGGAAAACTACTTTAATCAAGCAATTGATAAAACAGCAGGACAAAAAAACTGAATATTTTAATTGTGATTATTTTGAAACACAATCATTGTTTTCGTGGGAAAATGCCGGCAATTTATCATCTGCGATAAAGAACCTGGATATTGTTGTGCTGGATGAGGCGCAACGCATTAAAAACATTGGGCTTGTATTGAAAATTCTTTATGATGAGTTTTCTCAATTACAAGTTATCGCTACTGGTTCCTCCAGCTTTGAATTGTCCAACCAAATAAATGAGCCATTAACCGGACGAAAAGCAGTTTATAAACTTTATCCGCTGACATTCACTGAAATGAACCAAAACGCAGGGTATATTGATAGCAAAAGAAATTTGAACAGAGTGATGCGTTTTGGCCTTTACCCTTCTGTTATTCTTCAAGACGATAACCTGGCTCAGGAAAACCTGAACGAAATAGCTTCAAGTTATTTGTTCAAAGACATACTCGAATTTCAATATTTAAAAAAACCGGAAGTATTGCTAAGTTTACTGAAACTTCTTGCTTTTCAGATTTCAAATGAGGTTTCTTTTACGGAATTAGCCAATAAATTGCAGGTTGACCAAACTGTGGTTCAAAAATATATTCAACTGCTTGAGGATAGCTTTGTTATATTCCGACTGCCAGCATTTAAAAGGAATTTAAGAAACGAAATTGGGAAAAGCCGAAAAATCTATTTTTGGGATATTGGCATAAGGAATGCAATTATTCAACAATTTCAAACAATTGAAATGCGAAATGACCTGGGAGCTTTGTGGGAAAATTTTTGTATTGCTGAACGGCTCAAGTTAATTAGCTATGGCAACAACCTTACAAATTCATTTTTCTGGCGCACTTATTCGCAAAAAGAAATTGACTTAGTTGAAGAGTCTGAAGGAAAACTCAAAACTTTTGAATTCAAATGGTCGGCAGCAAAAAATGCCAGTTTGCCGAAGGAATTTTCAAAAGAATATTCTGAAACTGAGTTTAAAATTGTAAATAGTGAAAATTTCCTGGATACTTTGTTCACTTAATCATGAACAATATTTCTACATCCTCGTCTGGAAAATAAACAACGGAATCTGTGACTGGAACAGGAATTTCTTTGTCAGGCTGGGTTTAAACAGGCGCACTATATAGTTGTGGTTGTGGCGGGTGAGGGCAAGCACATCAATTTTTCGTTCTGAAATAAAATCTTCCAGGCCTTGTTGCACGTCAACAGTTTCAAGTAAACCATATTCTATCTCGTAATTATCAGTTGACTTCGAAAGCGCTTTTTTTATTTTTTTCATTTTCAGTTCTTCGTCTTCAACAGCTTCATTCAGTGCGGCATGAACGCAGAAAATTTTAGTTTTGAATGGCTTTACGAAACTTACTAACCTCTGTAAGGCATACACATCATTTTGTTCGAAATTGGTTGCAAACAACACTTTCTTCGGTGATTTAAAACGGGAAGCATCAAAGTTTTTCGGAACAGCAATCATGGGAATATCCACCTTGCTAATCAGGCTGGAAGTAACGCTGCCAAATGCTCGCAACCCTTCCAACTCGCTTCCTCTGGTTCCAATAACCAGCAAGCCGGGTTTAAATTCTTCGATTTCACTCAAAACTGCGTTAACTGCTCCACCTTTCAACATTTCGCAGGAAATTTCAACATTTTTCAACTTGCGTCTTTTTATTATCGATTTCAACCTCTTCACCAATGCCTGCAAGCTTTTTTCCGATTCTTCTTCCACTTCCTTAATCACACTTTCAATGTTAAGCTGGTAGGCGTACGATTCAAGATAGGTTTGAGGTGTTCCGCCCGGGTCGAGGTAAGCGTACAATAGTTTGATTTCTGCTTTCAGCGTTTCAGCAATAAGCAGGGCATAAACTGCCGCATTTTCCGAATGCGGGGTAAAATCTACCGGCACCAGGATACGCCTTACACTGCGCATATAATCAACTGCTTCCTTTTTGTCCTGGCCGTAGGTTTCAATAAAATGCTCAAATATTTCCTTCGATTTTTTCAAATCCAGCTTGTGCACTTTTATAATAACTGCGGGGCTTTCAGTTATTTTTCCAGTACTGTTGATAAAACAAGTTATCCCGTTACTTTCCAGCTGAGCACACAACAATTGGGCGCGCATATATGTTAATGTTGTCAAAGTGACCAGGTTTTCAGGCATGACTTTTCTTTTAAAATAAGTATGTAAATATACTCAATTTGAAAACGAAATGCAATAGCCGATAAAACAAATGATTAGTGAAAATTAACATTTAACATTGTAGTAATGATTAATTTTGCAAACTCAAAAAAATAAAAAGACTGGAAGCATGGAACGAAAAGGCGGCAGAAGCAATAATTCTACTGGAAGGGGCAGGAGCAAGGATTCTATAAAAAAATCAGGTGAAAAATATTCTTCTGAAAAAAAAGATGATAAAAGGCCTTTCAAAAAAGAAACAAGGAATTATTCAACAGATAAAGATAAACCGGGAAATCTTTCAAAAAGAGAACCTGGAAAATATTCTTCAGATAAAGGCAATAACAGGGACTTTTCAAAAAGGGAACCTGGAAGGTTTTCTAGTGAAAAAAAAGACGACAGGGAACCTTTCAAAAGAGAGCCAAAAAAATACGATTCTGATAAAGACAGAAGCAGGGAATCATTTAAAAGAGATGGAAAAAGTATTTCTAAAGGGCCAGGCAAAGATTTTTCAAAGAAGGATTATGGAAAACCCTCTGATTTCAGGCCAAGGCGCAGGGGGGCTGCACCAAAGAAAAAGCAGGCTGACAGCAACGAAAAAGGTGAATCACTAATTCGCTTGAACAAGTACATTGCCGATGCCGGAATTTGCTCACGCCGCGAAGCTGATGTGCTTATTGAGAGCGGGGTTGTAAAAGTAAATGGCGTAATTGTAACCCAGTTAGGTACAAAAGTAAGCCAGACCGATAAAGTGATGTTTGGCGGCGAAACGCTTTCGAGGGAAAAATTGCGCTACGTTTTACTAAACAAACCCAAAGGATTTATTACCACCTCCGACGACCCGCTCGACCGGAAAACAGTGATGAACCTGGTTGAAAACGCTTGTGAAGAACGAATTTACCCCGTTGGCCGCCTCGACCGCAACACCATCGGACTGCTGCTGTTTACCAACGATGGCGACCTTGCGAAAAAACTGACTCACCCTAAATATGGCATCAAAAAAGTGTACCATGTTTTTCTGGATAAACCACTAACCAAAAGCGATATGATTCAGATTATTGAAGGTGTCGAGTTGGAAGATGGTTTGGCGAAACCTGATAAAATTTCTTACGTTGCCGATGAGAATGATAAAAAACAAGTGGGCATTGAACTGCATTCAGGAAAAAACAGGATAGTTCGCCGTATTTTTGAACATTTGGGCTATGAGGTTGTTAAGCTTGACAGGGTTTCCTTCGCCGGGCTCACCAAAAAAGACCTTCCCCGCGGAAAATGGCGCCTGCTGACCGAAAAAGAAGTTGGTATGTTGAAAATGATTGGTTAAAACAAATTTCGAATTTTATTGTTTTTTAAAATGAAACTCTATCCTCAGATAATTTTACTGATAGTAGCGCTTAGCCTTGCGTTTTCTGGTATTCTTCAAGCAGTTAATCCAGAAAACAAAGGAAAATTAAAAGGAACTGTATTAGATTCAGAAACCAGGGAAGGATTGGAATATGCCACTATTTCAGTTTACCGAACAGGTGAAGAACGTTTAATAACAGGCACAGTAACTGATTTGTATGGCCATTTTAAATTTGAAAACCTTGAGCCGGGAAATTATTACCTTGTTGTAGCATTTCTTGGAATGGATAACAAGAAAATTGAAAATATTTCCGTCAAAAATATGGAGGACAATATAAATGTTGGAAAAATTATTTTGAATCCAACAGCAAAAAGCCTCAGCGAAGTGGAAATTGTCAGCAAGCGTGCCCCGGTGGAATATATGATTGACAAAAAAGTTATCACCGTTGACCGGCAAATTACTGCTACCAGCGGTTCGGCGGTAGATGTGCTCGAAAACACACCTTCAGTAAAAGTGGATGTAGAGGGCAATGTTACCCTTCGCGGTAGCAGTGGCTTCACAGTATTGGTTGATGGCAAACCCACCATCCTCGACCCGAGTGATGCTCTCAGGCAGATTCCTGCCAGCACTATTGAAAATATTGAAATAATTACCAACCCTTCCGTTAAATACAGGCCCGACGGTTCTTCAGGTATTATCAATATTATTACCAAAAAAAATCACCTGGATGGATTAAGTGGAATTGTGAACCTGAATGCTGGAATGTATAACGCTTATGGTGGAGATTTTTTATTGAGTTACCGTTTTAATAAATTAAATGTTTTTGCAGGCGCATCCTACAACAAACGCACCCGTCCCGGAACCAGCATCAGCAACAGGGAAACTTATTCGCTGGATACTACCTTTTTCGTCAATTCAAGTGGCGACAGAGACCGCCAGTGGGTGGGCACTAATGTGAAAGCCGGAATTGAATACGATGTTACAAAAAATGATTTCATCAGCCTGGGCGGAACAATTGGGAACTGGGATATGGAAGGAACTTCGGACTTATTTTATACAGAATGGGACTATCCGTCTTCATATAACAATAATTATTCAAGTATGGAAAAGTCAGCGCGTGGAGGTAATTATTACGAACTAAACGGAGCCTATCAGCGGAAATTTGCCAGAAAAGGCCACCAGCTCAACCTGAACGCCAATTACCAGTTTAGAGATGCTGACGAATATTCGCAAAGCGAACTGACTGATACTGCCGGCGTGCTTGACAACGGTAAAAAAAATGTAGAAACCGGGCCAGGACAAAGATTGGATATTAAACTCGATTACACATTGCCACTTCGGGAAAAAGATAAATTCGAAGCTGGTTTTCAATCGAGAAACAACAGAAGTGAAGACAATACAGAATTATATTTTTTGGACCCCGAAACCGGAGATTTTATCCTGCAGCCTGAATTTAGCCACCTCACTGATTATACTGAAAACATTTATGCCTTATATGCCTTGTATGCCGGCTATTTGAACAACTTTGGCTACCAGCTTGGTTTGCGGGGTGAGTACACCGATCGTACCATTGCCAGTTCGGGTGAACCTGATTTTGTGCTCGATGGCTGGGATTATTTTCCAACCATTCACCTTTCCTACGATTTGCCAAAAGACATGCAACTCATGGCCAGTTATTCTCGCCGCATTGACCGGCCGCGTGGCTGGGAGCTGGAGCCTTTCATTACCTGGCAGGATGAATTCAACGTTCGGCAGGGTAATCCTGATTTATTACCTGAATTGATTGATTCTTTTGATGCTTCTTTTTTAAAGAAATTTGACAAAGGTTCCTTCTCAACAGATTTGTATTATAAAATTACCCATAACAAAGTTGAACGTGTTCAAAGTATTTTCGTTGAAGATGTAATTCTGAATACGGTTGAAAATGTTGGAAAAGATTATTCTTTGGGAGTTGAATTCCTTTTTAACTACAACCTATTGAAATGGTGGGAAATCGATTTTAGCGGCACTTATTATTATTACAAAATTGAGGGAACACTGTATGATGCGCCTTTCGAACGTACCTCGAACAACTGGAATTCGCGCTTCAACAATACTTTTACGGTACGGAAAAACTTTATTTTCCAATTAAACAGCAGTTACAATAGTGGTTCGGTTACAGCACAGGGAACAAGCAGTGGGTTCTATACGCTGGATGCCGCAATTAAAACAAGTTTTTTGAAAAAAACCTTATCCGCAACTTTGCAAGCCCGCGACTTGTTTGGGACAGCGCTTCGTGAAAATATTTCAAGAGGCGAAGGATTTTATACCTACAACAAATACCAGCCAAAAGCCCCGGTTGTGAGCATAACATTATCCTATCGTTTCAATAACTTCAGGCAAGCTAAAAAAGGAAATGGAGGTGATGGTGAAATGGGTGAAGAAGGGTTTTAGGAGAAATTGCTGAATTGAAGAATTAACAAAAAAAAACAATCTAGCAATCAAACCATTTTCAAATTTTCAAATTGGCACATTTTCAAATTACCTTCTCCCCCCAAAGCCGCCGCCAGTAAACCCGCCGCCGCCAAAGCTGCGGGATGCGCCGCCATTAAATCCGCCACTAAACCCACCCGACCTGGCCTGAGAAAACTGCTGGCTCTGGAATGAACCGCTCTGCCGGTTTTGAAAATCATTGTTCATCGATTGCATTTGGCTGCCTTGCATATTCCTGTTGGCCATGTCATCCTGGCTGTTGTGTGGCTGAGGCGATGTGCCCGGCTTGCTTCCGCTGTTGTTAACTTGCTGCCAGCTTCCATCGGTATTTTTATACACATTGCCATCTGAGCCAGCGTACATATTTCCGCTTTTTGTTTTCACAGCAGAACCACTTCCTCCCTGGCCGGAAGCTGTAATTGCCTTGCTGCCACCCGATGTGCTGCCTGCTGCAACAGAGCCTTGGTAATTGGAGGCATGTGCAGTAGTGGCATTTTGCCCGTGGCCGTCAGAAACTGTGGTAGCCCCGGCATTTCCATAAGCACCCGAAGCCTGGCGTGTGGCCGCCGCATTTCCGGTAGATGGGTTGTAAGCACCCGCTGCACCTCTTGTTCCATAAGCATTCGATTCGGAAGCGCCCCGTGCAGTAGCGCCTGTATAAGGATTGTAAGCCTGGGCAGCCCGCGCGTTTCCATAAGGAGTTGAAACGGATGCGCCCCTGCTGTAAGTTCCTGTTGAAGGGTTATATCCCTGCGCTACAGTTTTTGAACCATAGGGGCTGTATGCTGTTGCGCTCCTGCCGTAAGCTCCGGTTGCAGAGTTGTAATAAGAATTTGCAGTGCCGCCATAATAAGGGTAAGGATGGTAGGCATAAGCGCCATAAGTGCATGGGTAAGGGTAGCACATAGGGTAACCGTAAGGCGGATGATAATAATAAGGAGGATAGGCGTAGCCTGTTCCCATAACGATGGTGGCGCCAATGGCTGCACCAACAACAAAAGCGCCCATATAACCTGCCGTTGAACTGGACTGTACCTGGCCTGAAGTGGTTGTTACCTGTGTAACATAGGTAACATTATAAACCGGCGAACTTGGTGGAATACTGTAAATCACCTGGGGCACAGTTTCCGCAACAACCCAGGGCCCGTTTGGGGATGGTCCCGAAAACCAAACTGCATCATTGCAAACATAATAGCTGTTGTTATTGACTTCGATAACTTTATCTGGCGAATTGACCGCATATTTCATTGAAGTACCCGAAATGGCATCGAAGGTGGGAGTTCCGTTATAGGTTACATCCAAGTTTTCAGTAGCTGTTTTTGTATCAACAATTTTGGTATTGGGAATTTGTGCTATCAACACGGCATCTGCCGCTTCATCGGTTCCGGGAACAGAAGCCAGGACGGCTGCGGCCGGGCTATCGAGCGGTATTTTTTGAAAATCAGAAGGTAAATTATCTGTAGCATAAACCCATGGGCCGTTGAGGCTCATACTGCTAAACCAGCGCCCTGCCACCAGATAATAATAATCCTGGTTGCCATGGTCAAGAAATAATGCGCTTTCGGTATTGCTTGCATACGACAAATCAGTACCCGAAATAGATTCATATTTCGGCTGGCCATCGAATAACATAACCTCTGCTGGTATTTCAGAATAAAATATTGTTGGCATTTCGGAATTTGGAGTTTTTGGCGCCGGAAAAGCATGCTGAAGGTCCGAAAACGCTGTATCATTTGCCAATTCTTTCAAAGCTTTGGGCAAATCAGAAGTAAATTCCCAGTTTCCTGAAAGCGTTTCCGTTTGTTGCCATTCCATATCATCGAAAAGATAATAATCTTTGGTGCTGGTGCTGTAAAAAACAGGCCAGTTGGCATTTATCATCAATTGAAGGGTAGTGTCGTTTTTCCCAGATGAATAAAGCATCGGCTTTCCTTCCAATTGCAATAGGATAGCCGGCGAAGTGCTGACAAAAATTACTGGCGGGGTGTTGTCCACCTTTACTGTTGAGGGTTCTGAGGCAGGCTTGGGGGTGCAGGCCACTATCAACTCCAGGGCAATTTGTAGCGTAGTATCAGGTGACAGGAAGGATTTGACAATTGCATCATACGCAGCAGATTCGTTTTGATTTAAAGAAGGAAAATCTATTTTCGGAATTTCCAGGTTGTACATTGTTACCAGGTGGGTATTCATATTCACTGTTGTGGCTGCCTGCATATAAATCACGCCCACAACTTCATTATTTTCCTGGTAAGGGACTAATGAAAATGCCATCCTGAAATCGATTTTGGCATAATCCTCCCAGCTTTCAACTTGAGGCTCATAAATTGTCAAAACAGAACCTTCATGTTCCCTTTCGCGCGGCCATTCAGTATCCTGGCTAAAAGTGGTATTTACAAAACCGATAATGATGAAAAGCGCAATTATTTTTTTCATTTGTATAAAATATTAGACACACACCTTACCAAAATTAATACCAATTTTGGCTTAATGCAATTTTTACGAGAAAATTTTGAAATTCTATCCGGCCTGCATGTTTTCGGCATCGGGCAGCATTCCCTGCAATTGGTCGGGGTTGTGAATTAAGACCGGAATATGCTGGGGGCAGATATAGTAATTACTGCCTTTGAATGCCAATTGTACTAAGGGAACTTGTTCTTCACCACGTTGGCAGTACAAACATTTTTTATCTTCTTTTTTATTCATTTTCTTCTTTTTATAATAAAGCACAAATATCCTGAAAATTGCTTTGCGGCAGCAACAATTTAATCGTTAAAAAAAAATAGATTGAATTTCTAATATAAGGACTCGTCTTTTGTAGGGTCAGTAATGAAGCTATCAAATTTTTTCCGGTAAACAACAATGAACACATAAGCGCTAACAGCAACGGCAATAAATAGTTGTATTAACAAAGGAGTTGAGATAAGGTCAAAGTTCAGAATGGTAAAACTAATCAGAGCAAACTTAAGCACATAATAAATCGTTTTGCTTAAAATGACACTTACCAACATTGAAAAGAATTGGTTTTCAACTTTTTTACTTATTTGATAAAAAAGAAATACATTCAAACTCAACTCAACCGACATTAACAAACTTTTGTAAAAAACAGGATGGCCGCTTACAAGCAAAGAAAATAGCGGAAGAGTGAGGGCAAGCAAGTAGGCATTTCGTTTGGTGGTGTGCGCTATGGCCAGTATCACCATGATTCGCATCGGCTCAATATAGTAGAGCGGGAAGCTGAATAAGTGGGTAAGAGCGGGGATGAAGTAGATAATTGCAAGTGCAATAAAATCCAACCCCAGGCTCTTCCTTTCCTGCTCAGCAGAAAGAACTTCACTACGTGTAATCATTATTAAGGTATTATGGCAGGACAAATATACATATTCAATTCCTTAAATGTAAACTCATTGAGTCATTTTTTTATTTATTTTTAAACACTTAATTAACAAAAAGCAAAATAACATGATGGAACGCAGGGAATTTATCAAAAAAAGTGTAGCAGCAAGCTTTGCTGCCACGGTGGCATTGTATTTCAGCAACCTTGAAAAGTTATTTGCCCAAACCAACGGAAATTCAAGCTTGCCCTACGACCTGGTAGCTGTTAGAAACGGAGAGCCGGATGTGATGTTTGATGCCGGAATTGAGTCAATGGGTGGAATGAAGACTTTTGTAAAACCCGGAAATACGGTGGTAGTGAAGCCCAATATTGGCTGGGATGTTGTTCCTGCAAGGGCTGCCAATACAAACCCGGTGTTGGTCAAACGAATCGTTGAGCAATGTTATAGCGCAGGCGCCAGCGAAGTATATGTTTTTGACTATACCTGCGATGAATGGCAAAATTGTTATAAAAACAGTGATATTGAAGCTTACGCGAAACAGGCTGGTGCAAAAGTTGTCCCGGGAAATTTTGAAAGCTATTACAGGCCGGTTACAATAAAAAAAGGCATTTCTTTAAAAGAAGCCAAAGTGCATGAACTCATCCTCGATTCGGACGTATTTATCAATGTGCCGGTTCTGAAACACCACAGCTCAGCCGACCTTTCCATTGCAATGAAGAATTTAATGGGCATTATATGGGACAGGCGTTATTGGCACCGCAACGACTTGCACCAGTGCATTGCTGATTTTTCCACATACCGCCAACCTGACTTGAACGTAATTGATGCTTACCGGGTAATGCTGAAAAACGGCCCGCGTGGCGTTTCGGAAAGCGATGTGGCACTTTTTAAAACGCAAATTCTTACCACCGACATAGTTGCCGGAGATGCCGCTGCCGCGAAATTATTCGGAACTGAACCAAAAGATGTGCCTTACATTGTGAAAGCAGCAGCCCTGGGAGTTGGTACCTACAACCTTGAAAGCCTGAATATTAACCGCATCAAACTGTCGTAATGAAATTGTTTTTGGTTTTAAAAAAGATAAGGGTAGCTATTTCGCTCTTTTTCTTTTTAGCCATCACTTTCTTGTTTATTGATTTTGGTAATTCACTTTCGCCTGCCACAATAAATAGCGTCCTGTATTTTCAATTTGTTCCTTCCATCATCAAGTTTCTCAACCTTTTTAGTTTCGCGGCAGCAGGTTTTATTTTTGTTTTGCTGCTTACTTTCCTTTTTGGAAGGGTATATTGCTCTACTTTTTGCCCGCTTGGAACATTACAGGATATTGTCAGCTTTTTTTCCAGAAAATTTCGAAAAAAGAAATTTCATAAAGCAAAAAAAGGCATCGGCTGGTTGCAGAAAAGTGTGCTGGCAATAGTAATTATTTTCCTGCTTTTTGGCTCGATGATGATGCTGAA
>DATCTB010000246.1:0-2149 GCA_036568185.1 Bacteroidales bacterium
AGGGTGCTTATGTTTTTGATAAGGATGGAAATAAATACCTCGACCTTTATGGCGGCCATGCGGTAATTTCTATTGGGCATTCCCATCCGGCTTATGTGAATGCGATTTCTAAACAGGTTTCAGAACTGGGATTTTACTCCAATTCGGTCAAAAATCCTTTGCAAAACAAACTTGCCGATAAGTTTGAAAAACTTTCAGGAATAGAAAATTACAGCCTTTTTTTATGTAATTCTGGTGCTGAAGCAAACGAAAATGCTTTAAAAGTCGCTTCTTTTTATACCGGGAAAGACCGGGTAATTTATTTTGAAAATGCTTTCCACGGAAGGACTTCCGGGGTGGTTGCCGTGACCGATAATGAAAATATTAAAGCACCCTTCAACCAAAACCATAAAGCGACGAAAATTGCTTTTGAAGATACTGAAGCGCTTGAAAAAGAGTTGAAAAAAGGCGATGTGGCTGCGGTTATTTTTGAAGTGATCCAGGGTGTTGGAGGACTCGATGAAGCTTCTACTGAATTTTATCAAAAAACCGCTGAATTGTGTAAAAAATATAATTCAGTTTTAATTGCAGATGAGGTACAGTCGGGTTATGGGAGGACAGGGGACTTTTTTGCTTTTCAGAAACACAATATTCGACCTGATATCATTTCCATAGCGAAAGGAATGGGAAACGGCTTCCCAATTGGCGGGGTTTTAATCAATAAAACTATTGAAGCAAAACCCGGAATGCTGGGAACTACTTTTGGAGGAAACCACCTGGCTTGTGCTGCAGGTATTGCGGTTTTAGAGGTTATTGAAAAAGAAAATCTTCTGAAAAATGCCACAGAACTTTTTGAATATGTAAAAGAGAAAGCGGCGGAAATTCCGCAGATCAAAAAGATCAAAGGTCGCGGATTGATGATTGGTTTAGAATTCGATTTTGAGATCGCACAGTTAAGAAAAGAACTGTTGTATAAGCATCAAATTTTTACCGGTGCTTCTGCCAACAAAAAACTGCTAAGAATTTTACCGCCATTAAATATAAAAAAGAAACATTTTGATGAGTTATTTAAAGCTTTAAAGATTGTTTTAAATTGAACAACTACCAAGTCGAACAAAGGCGAAATTTAGTTAATTAAGTGATTTCAGTATTAAAAGAATCACTTTCAAAAAAATCGTCAAGCTGAACTTGTTTCAGCTTCTAATATGTTAGATCCTGAAATAAATTCAGGATGACGAGATTGAGAACTATTAGATTGCATCAAAAGAAAGAAAATAGAATGAAAAATTACACAGAATTATCAGACATAGAAGATTTACAGCAATTAATTACAGAAGCGCTGGAACTTAAAAAAGGCACACCTACTTTAGAAATCGGGAAAGGAAAAACCCTGGGAATGCTATTTTTTAATCCCAGTTTACGTACGCGTTTAAGTACCGAAAAAGCAGGAAAATTACTTGGGATGGATGTAATGGTAATGAACGCCGGTAGCGATAGCTGGAAGTTGGAGTTTGAAGATGGGTCGGTAATGGATTCGGATAAAGCCGAACATATTAAAGAAGCGGCTGCGGTGCTTTCGCAGTATTGCGATATCATCGCAGTACGGGCGTTTCCTGATTTAAAGAACAGAGTAAAAGATGAGGCTGAGATCGTCTTGAACAGTTTTAAGGAATACGCTTCAGTGCCCGTAGTGAATCTGGAGAGTGCTACAGGCCATCCGTTACAGGCACTTACCGATGCTATTACAATTTCAGAATTAAGGAAAAAAGACAGACCTAAAGTTGTATTAAGCTGGGCGCCGCATCCAAAAATTTTACCGCAAAGTGTACCCAATTCTTTTGCTGAAATTATGCAAACACTAGATGTAGATTTTGTGATTACCAATCCGAAAGGCTATGATTTGAACCCAAAAATCACTAAAAATGTTCTAGTTACTCACGATCAGGCTGAGGCTTTAAAAGATGCCGATTTCGTGTATGTGAAAAATTGGAGTAGCTATGAAAGTTACGGTCAAAAACTGAGTGAAGATCGAAACTGGACTTTTTCCGCTGAAAAATTAAAACTAACCAATAATGCAAAAGTGATGCATTGTTTGCCGGTAAGAAGAAATATGGTGATTGCAGATGAGGTATTGGATTCAGAAAACTCGGTGGTGATTCAACAGGCGGGA
>DATCTB010000247.1:0-4128 GCA_036568185.1 Bacteroidales bacterium
AGCCCTGCAGCCTCAGCCCGGCGCTAATTATATTGATATTGTTGACGAAGCATTCCGCAGGGTGGAAGAAATAAAAAAAGAGCTTCCACCCGATATTTTCCTGAATGTAGCACTCGATACTACCGAAAGCATCAGGAAAGCCATTCTTGAGGTTGAAGAAACATTGCTTATCGCTTTTATCCTGGTTTTGCTCGTTATTTTCTTTTTCCTGCGAAGCTGGCGGATTACATTAATTCCAATTATTTCGATACCTATTTCATTGGTTGGGACTTTTGCTATTCTTTACTTAGCCGATTATTCAATCAATGTGCTTACTTTATTGGGATTGGTTCTTGCGACCGGTTTAGTAGTTGACGACTCCATTGTTGTGATGGAAAATATTTACAGCAAGGTTGAAAAAGGGATGGACCCAATCCAGGCTGCTTTTAAAGGTACCCGTGAAGTATTTTTTGCCGTTATTGCCACTTCAATCAGCCTGATTGCCGTGTTTTTGCCCATTTTTTTCCTGGGCGGGCTAACGGGCAGGCTTTTCAGGGAATTCGCCATGGTTGTTTCCGGAGCAATCATAATTTCAACATTTGTCTCGCTCACACTCACGCCAATGATGAGCTCCCGCATTATCAAGCCGAACCAGCGGACCGGCAGGATAATGATGTTTTTTAAGAATATCGTTGATTTCTTAATGCGCTCATACAATAGTTGGCTGGTAGCTTTTATGAAGCACAGGTGGCTGGCTTTTCCTATTATTATTGTTACTGCAGGGGTTATCTGGTTTTTTGGTTCTGTTCTTCAAAAAGAACTTGCCCCAATGGAGGACAAGAGCAGGTTAAGAATAATGGCAATTGCGCCCGAAGGCACATCCTATGAATCGATGGATAAATACCAGGTGATGATGATGCAGATTGTTGACACTGTTCCTGAAAAATCTTTTAACCTCGGTGTTACCGCACCATCATTTGGTACATCAGTTTCAGTTAATTCTTCTTTTGTCCGCTTAAGTTTGGTTCCTCCTTCACAAAGAAAAAAGAGCCAGCAAGAAATAGCCAACGAATTAACCAAAATTTTTAAGGAATATAATTTTGCGCAAACTTTTGTTGTACAAGAGCCAACCATCAGTGCAAGCAGGGGAGGGTTGACAGGGCTTCCTGTCCAGATAGTTTTGCAGGCACCTGATTTTGAAAGGCTGAAAGAAGCCATTCCGCGTTTTATGGAAAGGGCTCAGGCAGATTCCACTTTTGAAGCGGTTACTATTGATTTGAAATTCAATAAACCCGAATATACTGTTGAAATAAAACGTGATAAAGCCCTGGATATGGGCGTTTCGGTGAATGATATTGCACAAACCCTACAAACATTCCTGGGAGACCAGCGCATCGGTTATTTTATTAAAAATGGAAAACAGTATTATGTAATTGCCACAGCAGAAAAGGAATCGCGAGATGCACCTGTTGACCTGAAAATGATTTCTGTGAGAAATAAATTCGGAGAAATGGTCACACTTGATAACCTGGTCAGTCTGGAGCTGGATAGCCGACCACCTGCGCTTTTGCGTTACAACCGATATGTTTCGGCAACTGTTTCCGCATCCACTGTTCCGGGAAAGACAATTGGAGATGGAATTGAAAGAATGCAACAAATTGCTGATGAAGTGCTGGACGATTCATTTTCAACCAGCCTAACGGGAAGCTCGTCTGATTTTGCAGAGAGTTACGGGAATATTTTATTAATTTTTATTTTTGCTCTTGTCCTTGTTTATCTGACACTTGCAGCCCAATTCGAAAGTTTCCGCGACCCGTTAACCATCATGTTTACCGTTCCGCTGGCTTTGGCTGGTGCTTTAATGACTTTGTATATTTTTGGGCAAACCTTAAATATTTTTAGTGAAATTGGAATTATTGTTTTAATAGGTATTGTTACCAAAAATGGGATTTTAATTGTTGAATTTGCCAACCAGAAAAGGGAAGCAGGAATGTCAACAAAAGAAGCTGCCATCGAGGCTGCCACCCAGCGTTTCCGCCCTATTTTAATGACCAGTTTGGCAACAGTTTTGGGCGCGCTTCCTATAGCTTTGGCATTAAGTGAAGCTTCCACAAGCCGTATCCCAATGGGATTGGCTATTATCGGTGGGTTAATTTTTTCATTGATCTTAACACTGTACATCATCCCCGCCCTTTATACTTTTATTTCCAGTAAATCACCCAAATTGTATGTTGAAGAAAAAGCTGATTAATATTATTTTGATTTTCGTTGGTTTGCTTGCCGCGAATAATTCTATTGCGCAGGAAGTATACAATTTGCAAATGCTGATTGACAGGGTATTGGAAGAAAACTACCAGATTCTGATTCAACGAAATCTTCAACTAATTACTGAAAATAACAATACCCTTGGCAATGCTGGTTTTTTACCGGTTGTAGATGCTGAAGGCAATGCAACAGTTAGTTACAACAACACAAAACAAGAATATGCTTCAGGTTCAACTAACCAAGGTACAAATGCAAAATCAAGCAACCTAAATGGTTTGATAGCAGTGAACTGGACAGTTTTTGATGGCTTTAAAATGTTTGCAAAAAGAAAGCAACTTGATTTAATCCAGCAGCTCGGGGCGGTTAATACCCGTTACTTCATTGAACAAACAGTTGCCGATGTTACTTTGGCATATTACGAGGTTATTCTTCAAAAAGAATTGCTGAAAAATTACCGCAACACGCTTGAAATTTCACGTTTTCGCTACCAGCTTGAAAAGAAAAAAATCACAGTTGGCTCGGGAAATGCATTGTTGTACAACCAGGCTTTGGTTGACTATAATAATGATAGCTTAACGGTCCTTGAAACAGAAATGGTTATTAAAACTTTGGAAATAAGAATTACCCGTTTTGCCAACCTTGACCCGGATAACCCATTGTCGCTTGCCGAAGTTGATATCAGTCCGGGAATTATTGGAAACAAAGACAGCCTGGTTGCAAGAGCTATTGCTGCAAATCCTGAAATCAAACAATCTATGCTGGAAGAAATGATTGCCGGGCAAAATGTCCAGATTGAAAAGGCAGACTATTATCCTGTTGTGAATGTTTTTGGACAATATTCTGGTACAAACCAAAATAATGAAGTGGGTTTTATGCTTCAAAATAAATCCTATGGGCCAATGTTTGGCGTTTCTGTCAGGTTTAATTTATACAATGGCGGGAACGACAGGAGGGAAGTGATTAACCAGGAAATTGTTGAAGACAATACGGTCCTGAACAATGAAAATACCGTGAGCCTGATAAAAGCTGCGGTTATTGAGAAACATTACCACTATAATGCACTGATGCAGCAGTTTCAGTTGGCTAAGGAAAATGCATTGGCAGCTCAGCGCTCACTTGATATTGCAACGCTTCAATTTCAAAATGGAACCATCAATGGCTACGATTTCCGCCAAACCCAGCTCACCCTAATAATCGCCAACAACAAAGCAAAACAAATAGGTTTCAGAATTAAAGCTGCCGAGATTGAATTGAATCGGCTTACCGGCGATTTGCTGGATACTTATTTGCAGTAAAATTATTTTTGAAAATGGAAAACCAGCGTTTACTTTCTTTAGATGCCTTTCGTGGTTTTACCATCGCTGCAATGATTTTGGTCAATAACCCTGGAAGTTGGGAGCATGTTTATCCACCCTTGCTTCATGCTGAATGGAACGGTCTCACACCCACTGATTTGATTTTTCCTTTTTTTCTTTTCATTGTTGGTGTTTCCATCGTGCTTGCTTACACTAAAAGGCTTCAACAAGGTTTTTCAAAAAAGAAATTGGTTCAGAAAATTATTTTTCGAAGCTTTAAAATATTCGCGGTAGGAGTATTGTTGTCCATAATTATGAACCTTAATCTTACCGAAATACGATATGCCGGGGTTTTGCAACGCATTGCTGCTGTTTTCCTGGTTTGCTCAGTATTTTTTCTTTATTCAAATTGGAAAACCCAGACTTTCGTTGGTGCAGGGCTACTATTGATTTATTGGCTGAGCATGGCATTAATTCCGACTCCGGGTTATGAAACACCTATGCTTGAACCTGGAATTAATTTAGCAGCCTGGATTGACAATATATTATTGCCCGGTCAAATGTGGCAGGGAACCTGGGACCCGGAAGG
>DATCTB010000248.1:0-2051 GCA_036568185.1 Bacteroidales bacterium
CCAGTGGTTGATGCCTGCGCCAATAATGATGCTGCATTTTCCGTTGGTAGTTTCTGCAGTCCGGCTCCACTCACGTGCAAACTGCAAAACAGTTTTTGGGCCAATGCCTGTAAATATTTCCTGCCATGCAGGTGTATAAGCTGCTTCTTTTTCATCATACGAAGCTGGATAATCACCACCTAATCCTCGATCAACGCCATATTGTGCCATTGTCAAGTCATAAACGGTCGTAACTTTTACAATTCCATCAACAGTCTTGATATGCTTGACTGGAACGCCTCTTTGAGCGCTTAAATTTTTTCCATATTCTACAAATTCAAGCTGAAGAATTTCATCATTTTTTTCAAGTAAAGTAAGCGTCGGGTCATAGGCTTTTCCTGTTTCGGCATCTTCGAATTTCATATTCCAGTTGCCGTCTTTCCCATCCCAACGGTGTCCTGAACTTCCGCCCGGGCAAACCAAATCACCTGTTTTGGAATCAATATTCAGAAACTTCCACTCACCGTTTTCAATATTTTTATATTTACTAACCTTTCCGGCTCTCAACATTTGTCCGGGAACCAGTTTTCCGTCTTGTTCAACAACTTCAACAAGGAAGGGGCTGTCAGTATAACGCTTAGTGTAATCAATAAAATATGGAACTTGTTTTTCGTGGTGGTATTCTTTTAAAATAACATGAACGACTGCCATCCAAAATGCTCCATCCTGGCCGGCATGGACAGGAACCCATTTGTCGGCGTATTTTGCCACCATATTAAAGTCAGGTGAAAAGACGACTGTTTTGGTTCCGTTATGACGGCTTTCTGAAAAGAAATGCACATCGGGTGTACGGGTCATGCCAAGGTTGGCACCCATGCAAGCAATAAATTTTGAGTTGTACCAGTCGGCACTTTCGGCAACGTCAGTCTGCTCGCCCCATATTTCAGGGAATGAATTGGGAAGGTCGCAATACCAGTCGTAAAAACTGAGGTTAACACCACCCATCAATTGCAAAAAGCGCGAACCTGCGGCATAACTCAGCATCGACATGGCAGGAATAGGAGAAAACCCAACCAGCCTGTCGGGGCCGTATTTTTTTGTTGTATAAATATTGGAAGCGGCAATGATTTCCAATGCCTCATCCCATCTAACACGCCTGAGCCCGCCTTTGCCTCTTGCGGTTTGGTAACGCTTCCTGGTTTCAGGGTTGTTTTGAATATTTTCCCACGCTTTCAGGGCATCGCCGGTTTTGGCTTTTTCTTCATTAAAAACATCCAATAAAGCACCACGAACCATTGGATATTTTACCCTGATTGGGCTGTATAGATACCACGAAAATGAAATTCCCCGCTGGCAACCTCTGGGTTCGTATGGTGGCAATGATTTTTCCAATAATGGATAATCTAGGGCCTGGGTTTCCCAAACTACGATACCGTCTTTTACATGAATATTCCAGCTACAGCCTCCGGTGCAGTTTACACCGTGGGTGCTTCTTACCACTTTGTCGTGCTGATACCTGTTTCTGTAAAACTCTTCCCACTGCCTGGTTTTTGGTGAGATTAAATCTTTGATCCAACTCATAAAAATATATGTTAGCTTAGTTTATAACTTTTGAAGGTCTGTTAAGAATTTCCCGGTTAACCGGATATTTTTTTCTTTTGAAATAAAGTATGATTGTCGTCACATAAATCATCATAAAAGCCATAATTCCAAAAAATGCAAATGCAGGATTGAAGTCGGTCGGGCGCTGATAAATTCTTTGCTCGCTCACTGATTTCAGGTAGGCCGTCAAGTTGATGACTTCTTCCTCTGTAAGGGGATGGTTTTTATAGGCTTCAGCCATTACCGGGAAGGGTGGATTTTTAATAATTCCTGAAACACCGGCACTGCCCATCAACTCATACGTTTGGCTGAGGTCTTTAGCCAGCAATCCACTGCTGAAAATTCGTTCATCCCTCACTTTGTGGCAAGATGTGCATGAAGCTCCTCCGTTTGTTAACCTTTGTTTTCCGCTAAAAAGCTCAATCCCTATAGTTACATTTTCAGCGTTTGTTCCGCTCAAAATATCAACT
>DATCTB010000249.1:0-4340 GCA_036568185.1 Bacteroidales bacterium
GAAGGTTACATAGGCAAATTTACCATCTGCTCCAAGGAATTGCTGGTAGCATTTGTAACCTGCTGTGTTCATCGAGGTGTATCCATTGTTTGGATTTACAAGGGCATTGCCCCATACACTGTTATCTTCGCAATAAATAGCGTCCGTGCCCCTGTCATTGTTTTCAAATGAAATAAATGACAACTCCCCGCCTGTGGTTGGGGTGAAAGGCTGGTGGTTGCTATTGCTGATATCCAGGAATGTGCTTGGTCCCGAAACTCCAGGAGGAGGACCAAATTCAATAGCTGCTGTCCAATGCAATGGACCGCCGCCGCCGTTTACAATACTGATAGGTACTGCACGCCATTCGTTAGGGTTCATCGTTTGTTCCAAAACAACCGGGCTGATTACCATTAATGGAGCTGACAAGTTAAAATTAACCTGTACTACCTGTCCGGTAATCAAAGTAGCTGTTTGTTCAACATAATTTTGTCCGTCAAGGAATGCATACATTTCATATACGTTATTTGGTGTGGTTGGCACCAAATCGTAACGGTAGTAACCTGCGCCGTCAACTATTGTTGGTGGGTAAACTGGATCGTCTCCCAGGAAACCAACTTCTGCGCCAAGTGCTGGTGCGCCAAACTCGATGGTGCAATAGCCCTCTACGGTGCCTACTTCTTTGTAGAAATATAATACGTTGTCAATAAAAGTTGCATCACCGCCCTGGTAATACTGGTAGTAATAGTTACCGGCATTAACAAAACGAACTTCTACTGAAGGATTCGTTTGATAAGGTGCAAGGTTATATTCCATTGCTTTCCAAGGGTCACCTGAAGGAGTAGCTGCTGTATGGTAGATAACACCATTTTTATCAGCAATCGGAACTCCGTCAACAGTCAAAGCAAACACATTGTAATAATAGGAGAATGAAAAATTCATTCTAAAATCAAACAACAATGTCAGCAATCCTGGTTGGCCACTAGGGGTAACTGTATTCCAAGCCCTTGCATGGTGTGTTGGGCTATTTGTCCAGTTAGTTTGTGGAATTGTTGAATAAGCCCATCCTGTTGATGTGTTACCATCCAACATAATACCGCAAGTGCTGTTCATACCATTGCTGTTCACAACTGCATGCGCCATGTCCTCAGCTGAAAGCTGGAACTGTGGTGGTACTGCGCAACTGTTGAAGTTAAATAGTGCTGGAAACGAAGCAATCGGTGTTGGTGGTGGAGGTGGAATATACTCAACCATTGACAGGTCATATCCAGTACAGTTTGGTGCTGGCCATGTATCTATTTGCAGATAATAAGTGCCGGCTGATGTGAAATTGTACTTGAATGTCCTGGGGGCATTACTGGAAGTTCCGTTGTAATACAAGCATACACCTGCATTACCACAAGCATCCATAATAGCAATACCTGCGTAGGTATCTACTGGATCAAAGTCGAACTGAACCCAGACTGGGGAAGTAACCGTCAACTGATAGTAAACGTCTTCTCCACCGTCGTAAAGTCCCATACAACCGTCCTGGTTGTAATTACCTCTGCCACAGGTAGTATTACCCAGATCTGAATAGGGCAATGCAGCTGGTAAACTGACCATGATTGGATCTGAACAATCATCGCCTACTGCTCTGCCTCCTGCTGGCGCCATAGGAACTTCCACAGTCGGGCCATGAGCCTGCAGTGTAGCTTGTTCCTGTGCCTGCATCACCTGGTATTCGAGCGGAGTCATCTGCTGCGCTACTAAACCAAATGACATCAGCATAGCCAACATCAAAACATAAAACTTAGTAAAACTTTTCATGAGAAAATTGTTTTTGTTAAAAAATTAAAAATTAGGATTATTTTCATAATTATGTATGCAAAGGACATTACTTTCCCTTACAACCACGCAAAAATAAAACAATATCTCATTTAACCAAATAAAAAAGACCTATACTTTTGTCATTTTTTTACACAATTTTATTTATATGATTGTTACAATTTTAGAGATACAGGGTCAATTTTTCATCATACATTATTTTAAATCAACAATTTCAACTTCATCCTGAGAGCGCCAAGACTCTTCATTCATAAGGCTTTTCTTAGATTTATTTTCTTTCCAGTTATTCATAAAATAATTCCCATTCATCAATATCTCTTTTTATTTTTTAGATACTATATAATTTAAGGTGCGGTTAATAACAATTTTTTTCAAAATCATTTTTTTTCATTTATGCTTTAAAAGGCCATTTCATCTTTTTCTGCACTCTTGTGCAATATTTCTAAATAAGAGGCAGTTTTTGAATGTAAAAATTTCAAGAAAAAGAGATTTTAAGAATCATTAACCTGAACAAACCATGTAATAGCCTGCTTCAAGTACTTTAGTCAAAGTTTAGTTTTATCTTTGTTTTCTTTAAATCCAACAAGCGCATGAAGAAATTGCATTTATACATGATGAAGTCCTACCTGGGGCCATTTGTGTTTACTTTTTTCGTGTCCCTGTTTATCCTGCTGCTTCAATTTCTCTGGAAATATATTGACGACCTGGTTGGCAAAGGCCTGGAAGGTATCATTATTGCCAAGCTCATGTTTTATGCTTCTTCTACATTTGTTCCCCTTGCTTTGCCGTTGGCCATATTGCTTTCTTCTTTAATGACTTTTGGAAACCTGGGTGAGCACTATGAACTGGTTGCCATGAAATCGGCAGGGATTTCGCTTCGCAAAGCCATGAAACCATTGATTTTCCTGGCTGTTTTTTTCAGCCTTGCTGCTTTTTATTTTTCAAATTATGTTTTGCCAGTGGCGAATTTAAAATTTGGCTCGCTTTTGTACGATGTAAGGCAGCAAAAACTTGCCTTTAACCTCAACGAAGGAATTTTTAATACCGGCCTCGAAAACTTTGTCATTTATGTTGGAAAAAAAGATGACGACAACCAAACCATATATGATGTAAAAATTTATGACCACTCGGAAAAAAAAGGCAATACAAGGATTACTACCGCGAAAAAAGGCATCATGCAATTAACCCCTGACCAGAAAAATATTATTTTCACTTTGTTTGACGGAAACCGCTACATAGAAATTACTGACGACAGAAACTATAGATCTTCAAGGCCTTTCGAACTGATGAAATTTGAAAAACAGATTATCAAATTCGACCTTTCAGAATTCCAGTTGAACCGAACAAACGAAGAACTGTTCAAGACACATTATTCGATGCTGAATATTCAGCAATTGAATCAGTCAATTGATTCACTTAGCAAAAATTTGATTGAGAAAAACAATGCCTATAAAGATAAATTTTACAGGCAATACAGTTATATCAGGGCAAAAGACACCATTGGGCAAAATTCTAAAACATCAATTGATTCGATTTATGCAGAATTGAAATATCCGTTGCTGGCAAATTATTCTCCCGACCAACAAGCTCAAATAGTTGATGCCGCTTTAAAGGGTGGCCGCATTGCACGCGACAATATTATTTTTTTTAAAACCGATTACGAAGGCAAACAGCAGGTCATCAGCAAACACATTATTGTATGGCATCAGAAATTCAAATTGTCTATAGCCTGCCTCATCTTTTTCTTTATTGGCGCACCCCTGGGAGCTATTATACGCAAAGGCGGGCTCGGGTTGCCGGTGGTCGTTTCGGTAGTGTTTTTTGTGTTGTACCACGTTGTTTCGATGACGGGTGAAAAAGCAGCGAAAACCGGAGAGTGGAATATCATTTTTGGCGTTTGGCTTTCCACTCTACTTATTCTTCCTCTCGGCCTTTTCCTTACCTACAAAGCCACCACCGATGCTCCTTTGCTTGATTCGGAAAGCTGGAAGAAGGCTTTTGACAGGTTTAATGTGGTGAAGTATTTTAGGAAGAAAAGGCTGTAGGCTATTAGGCTATAGGCTATTAGGCTGTAGGCTATTAGGCTGTAGGAAACCCCACCCTAACTCTCCTTGAGTTGGAAGAAAGAAAATACCAACGAGAATTTCGAGATACTTTAAAAGAATACATTTCTCCTTTATGAAACATTGAGATTGCTTCGTCGAAGACTCCTCGCAATTGAACTGTTTAATTGAACTTTTTGTCCTTTGAGTTTTGTCCTTTTTCCTTTTATCTTCTTCAAATCCTTGCCAAGCCAATAAACACGGCGTGCAGGGTAACGGTAACAATCAGGAACAGGTTTCTGGCTTGATTGGGAGATAATTTGAAAAATTTATACTGAATAAAACTGCCGTGACAGGAATTCAGGCAATCGCCGCAAAAAGTGCAGGTTGGACCGGGTTTCTTTTTTAAAATATCTTCTTTTGATAATGCGTCATACGGGCATTTGGGAATGCACAACATACATTCGGTGCAATTGGAATCAATTTTCATTC
>DATCTB010000250.1:0-5200 GCA_036568185.1 Bacteroidales bacterium
AAGGGGAATTATTGGTTTAAGAAATACAATCCTGACCCAAACAGAAGGGGAGGCCATCATTGCTCACAGGTTCAAGAGTTTTGAGCCCTGGAAAGGCGAAATCAAATTTAGGAACAATGGCGCTTTGATTGCAATGGAAACGGGCGTTGCCGTGCCTTTTGCCATTTTCAAACTGGTTGACCGCGGTAAATTCTACATTCATTCCAACGATGATGTGTATGCCGGGCAGGTTATTGGCGAGGCAACCCGTGCCGGCGACCTGGTTATTAACGTGAATAAAACTAAGAAACTGACCAATATGCGGGCTTCCGGTTCAGATGATAAGGTGATGATTCCGCCTCCAACCATTTTTTCATTGGAAGAATATATGGAAATCATTCGCGAGGACGAATACCTTGAAGTTACGCCACGTTCGCTCAGGCTCAGGAAAATTTTACTGAACGAAGTTGACCGCAAAAGGGCGTCAAAAAGTTAGATTTTAATGCAGAAAACTGTTCAGATTACCTTTATTGTTTTATTTGCCAGTTTGCTTGGCTCGTGCAATTTTATTAAGCAAACCGGCGAAATGAAGCGTTTTGTGGAGTGTAATTTCGCGGTTTATACATTTGAAGTGCAGGAAGTAAACGGGATAAATGTTGTTGGTGTTAAAAAGGCGTCCGACCTGGGCTGGATGAATATTCTTACAATAGGGCAGAAGGCCCTATCGGGAAGCTTGCCGGCAAAATTGAAATTCAGTATTATTGTTCAAAACAAATCGGATAAAGAAGCTGGAATTGCCGGGATGGATTATAAGTTTTTCCTGGATGAAGAACTGATAACAGAAGGTTCATTGAAAGAAGCTGTGAAGGTTGGAGCCAATTCGGTAACACGCTTTCCTGTAATTGTTGATGTTGATTTGGTGAAACTGTTGAAATCAAATTCGTCAGATAAACTGCTTGATTTGGCTTTTGGCGCTGACCCGCAGAAAACTTTGGAAGAACTAAATAGCCGAATTGAACTGAAACCCTATTACCTATCGGGAACTGAGTTGAAGAAATATCCGGGCCATGTGAATATTAGGCCGTAGGTTTCTATTAATTCGCAATTTATTAGTGCATTCGCGGCTTCTTTATTGCCAACAATTCACACTAAAATAATTCCCGGTAGGAAGTTTTACAAATCATAATTCCCTGTTATTTGTTCCTTGCCTTAGAACGACTATTTTTGCCATTCATTTCAAAGCTTTATTATGAAAAAAATTATTCTGCTTGCATTGCTTGGTATCGGTTTATTGAATTCTTGCCAGGAAAAAAATACCAATAAAAATACCGGGGAATTTCCAATCACTTATGAAAAGAAGCATGTTTTTGTGAAAGATGAAACCTGTAAGGATGAGTTGGAAAAATGTACCAGGGTGGACGTAGAATACTATGAATTTGCTGAGCCGAGAGGGTATATTGCCAATTTACAAACCAGCCAGATGATTGAATTTATCTCTGGTTTACCTATCTCTGATTCAGTTGTTCCGGCAGAACTAACAGCAAATGCACTGTTAGAACGCTATACCGGCTTTATCAATGATTTTCCTGATTCAAAACAGTACTGGTCTGTAAGCATGAAGAGCCAAATCACGTACAAAAGTGATAAGTTATTAAGTATTGAAATGCTTACCGGTTCTTATCTTGGTGGTGCCCACGGCGATTTCAGGCGTTCATTCCTGACAATAGATAGTGAAGGAAACCGGGTACACGTTATTGATTTTATTTCTGATGTAAAAAAGTTTGCCGAATTGGCCGAAAAGAAATTCAGGAAACTGGAAGGGTTGAAAAAAGACCAGCACCTGAACTCAACAGGTTATTTTTTCCCTGACGGCAAATTTATCTTGCCTGAAGGAATTGGTTTGAACGAAGAAGGATTTGTTTTGTACTATAATGTCTATGAAATTGCTCCATTTTATATTGGCGGAACAGAAATAATCCTCAGTTTTGACGAATTGGAAGGGATAATAAAAAAGCCGTTCTTTCAATAAAAACGGCTTTTTGTAAATTAAATCAATCCTTTTTTAAGGAGCTGTTGCGGCTTGTTGTGCTGCCTGCTCTTCCTGTTCAGATATCCAGCCCCCGCCTAAAGCTTTATACAACTGAATGTAGCTGGTAAGCAAATCACGGTTTGTTTGTGAATAACTCAACTGTGCTTCAAAGGCGTAACGCTGCGATTCAACCACTTCGAGGTAACTGGTAACGCCCCTGTCGTAGCGCTGCATGGAAAGCATTTCGGCATTGATGGCTGCATCATACCTTTCCTTTTGTGCTATCAACTCTTCTTTCAAGGTTGTAATTGTTATCAAGGCGTCTTCAACATCCTTTAAAGCTTGCAAAACTGATGATTCATAATTCAATAGCGCAGCTTCGGTATTGTACCGTTCTATTTCAACCCGGCGTTTGTTTTTTCCAAACTGAAACAAAGGACTCAGCAAACTTCCACCCACCGACCAAGCTAGTCCTGTAGATGTAAGGTATTGCAGGTCGGGGCTTGCAGCACCAAGTAAGGCAGTGAGGGAAATCGAAGGGAAACGCATGGCTACTGCTACGCCTATTTTGGCATTTTGCGATTCGTAAGCTGCCTGAGCTTCCAAAATGTCGGGCCTTCGTTCCAGCAATTGCGAAGGAATTCCTGTTGGAATATCTGTATTTACCTGAACATTGAAAAGATCAGCATCTGCAACAATAGTGTCAGGATTTCTTCCCAATAAAATGCTTAATGCACTTTGGTCGAAAGCTACATACCTCCTGTAAACGGGCACGGTGACAGCTGCAATAGCTCTCTGAATCTGTGCCTGGTTAAGTTCCAATTCAGATACAACACCCCAATTATATCTTGCCTGGATAATACTCAAAGCACTATCCCTTGATTCAACAGTTTGTTTTGAAATATTCCATTTGGAAATGTCATCAAGATATTGAAAGTAGGTAGAAGCAACTGCCGAAATCAACCCAAGTTGAACTGTTCGCCTTCCATATTCCGTGGCTAATAAGTCTGCTCTGGCAGATTCGGTTGAACGCCTGTATTTCCCCCAAAAATCTATTTCCCAAACCAATTCAGGATAGGCAAACCAATTTCCCGACTGAGGGTTGGCTATATTTCCGCCTCCTGCGTAATTTCCTCCACCAACACCAGCCAAAACATTCACAGTTGGGAATTGGTCAGCTCTCGTATAGCCAACCGCAGCTCTTGCTGCTTCAATCCGGGCAGCTGCAATCAACACATTTTTGTTTTCAGCAAGTGCAATACGAATCAGTGTATCAAGAGTTTTATCATTATATATTTCCCACCACCTAAGGTTAACAACCGTATCAGTTGTAATACTGTCGTAGCGAAATTCTGCCGGGCTTTGGTATTCAGGTTTTACGAAATCAGGGCCAACTTTGCAACCGGAAACGAAAACTAAAAGCCCTAGTACAACTATGATAATTATCTTTTTCATTTCTTAGTCTTTTTTGTTGTGTTGGACTTCTTCCTTAAGTGCTTTCCTTTTCTCTCTATCCTTTTCATACCCTGCCATTTTTCCAATTAAAACATAAAGCATGGGGTAAATAAAAACACCAATTATTGTTGCTGCAAGCATACCTGCAAACACAGCTACTCCCATTACATTTCTAGCAAGAGAACCTGCTCCTGCAGCCGTTATCAAAGGGATAACACCAAGGATGAAAGCAAAGGATGTCATCAGGATTGGACGAAGGCGCAATTTGGCGCCCTGCAAGGCTGCATCTGTTAATGAAAGGCCTTCCTCAAATTTTTCTTTTGCGTATTCAATGATAAGGATGGCATTCTTGGCAGCAAGAGCAATTAGCAGAATAAGTGAAACCTGGGCGAATACGTTTACAACATAACTGTCGGATACGAAACGCGACAGCCACAACCCGAAAAATGCACCAGCAACTGCAAAAGGAGTCCCGAGCAGGATAGCCATGGGCAATGACCAACTTTCATATTGTGCTGCCAGGATAAGGAAAACAAATACTAAGGCAAAAACAAAAACAAGGCCTGCTGTTCCTGTAGCTTTGTTTTCCTGATACGACATCGCATTCCAACTGTAACCAATATCTTCCGGGAGAACTTCGGCGGCAACTTCTTCAAGTGCTTTCATAGCCTGGGCCGAACTGTACCCTTCTGCAGGGACACCTGTTACTTCTGCTGCACGGAGCATATTGAATCGGAAGGTAAACTCTGGCCCGCTGATATTTTCTATAGTAGAAATTGCGCTTAAAGGTACCATGCCTCCTTCCGAATTCCTGATATAAAACAAGGACATTTCCTTGTCAGTAAGAGTATATTCGGGCTCAGCCATGACGTATGCCTTGTAAACACGGCCGAATCGGTTAAAATCGTTTACATAAGCCCCGCCCAGATAGGAACCGATAGTTGTATATACATCATTTAGTGATAAGCCCATTTTCATGGCTTTTTCCCGGTCAACATCAATATAGCGCTGAGGAGTGGAAGATTGAAAGGTTGTAAATGCCGAACCAATTTCTTCACGCTGGCGCGCTGCCTGTATAAATTTTTGGGTTTGCTCAGCAAGGTATTGTGGCGTATTGCCTGCCTTGTCTTGTATCATTATACTGTAGCCTGAACCATTGCCAAGCCCGGGAATAGCAGGTGGGCCGAAAGCAAATGTTTGGGCATCCCTGATGGTTGCATAGAACTCGCCATTGATTTTTTTCATCAGGTTATCAGCCCTGTCAGCTTCGCCTCTTTCTCCCCAATCCTTCAACGATACAAAAATAAAAGCCGAATTGGTTGAATAACCTCCGGTTAGCATACTGTAACCAGTAATTAGTGTTACAAACTCCACTGACTCATGTTTCATTAAAATTTCTTCAATTTGTTTTCCTACCGCGTCAGACCTTTGCAGTGAAGCAGCATCAGGCAACTGCGCATTTACAAAAAAGTAGCCCATATCCTCTTCCGGCATAAATCCTCCAGGCAATATTTTACCAAAAAAACCTGCCGCAACAAACATCAAAAGAATGAATATTACTCCGCGTGACATTTTCCGGATTATTACCCCACTGAAGCTAGTATAGGATTCGTTCAGCCTGTCGAAATACTTGTTAAAACCACCATAAAATTTCCCCACAAAACCTTTGGCAGGTTTAGGATGTTTTAATAAAAGGGAACAAAGTGCGGGGCTAAGTGTGAGTGAATTAATCGATGA
>DATCTB010000251.1:0-5888 GCA_036568185.1 Bacteroidales bacterium
TGATGGTTTTGTATTATTCAACCGCTTGTTTCAACCCGATATCAATATCAATACTGAGGAAATGCATTTTCCTTATAATTTAAGTTCTGACCATGATAACCGCCTTCCTTTGCGCTATGCAGGCTTACTTTTTGGAAATACAAAAGCTACCATTTGCGCCAACACTGGAGTTTTCACCGGTGAAGATGTGATTAAAATGATTTTGGCAGGTGCCGATGCAGTCCAAGTCGTTAGCACTTTGTACAAACATGGGCCTGCTCAAATTACCAAAATGCTGGAAGACATCGAAATTTGGATGGCAAACAAACAATACAGCAATATCAACGAATTTAAAGGCTTACTTTCCAGGAAAAACAGCAAAGACCCTTACTCCTATCGCAGGGCGCAGTATGTTGACATCCTGATGAAATCGGCAGAAATATTTAAAAAATACCCATTGAAATAGGAATAGAATTTTATATTACCTGAAACTCCGGGAGATGATTTTTCCGGAGTTTTTTTATTTTCCAGCATTTCATGCTGGGCGATTCGTATTCAATCCTTTCAGGATTGTGAGGATTTTTTAATAATCTATGCATTTCATGGGGAGCAATTTAAATTCAATCCTTTCAGGATTGTGTGTATTTCTTTCATATAGCAGGATATGCATTTCATGCTGGGCGATTCATATTCAATCCTTTCAGGATTATGAGGATTTTTCTATTTTTACATTGTCCAAAATGCCTGAAGGGCATTAATGTGAATAACCTCAGGTATAACCTGTGGATAATAGTAGAACAAAGAATTCAAAACAATGAGCACCTACACCCAAATCATGTATCAAATAGTGTTTAGCACTAAATATAGGGAACACACACTTCGCAAAGCTGACAGAGAAAAACTATATCAATACATCACAGGCCTCCTGAAAAATAAAAATTGCCACCTTTACCGCATCGGTGGCGTATCTGACCACCTGCATATTCTTACACATCTTCACCCATCAATATCATTGGCTTCGCTGGTAAAAGACATCAAACTTGCAAGCTCTGAAATGATTAAAGTAGAACATTTATTTCCGGAGTTTGGCGGATGGCAGGTTGGATATGGGGCATTCACCTATGCTTACAAAGACAAAGGACGATTAATTGAATATATCAAAAACCAGGAAAAGCACCATGGTGAAAAGACTTTTATTGAAGAATACAAAGAATTGCTCAGAGAGCACGATATAGAATTCGATGAAAAATATTTGTTATAATTTTCTTGTTGGAATAAGTTAGTTACTCCACTATCAGCCTCAACTCCTTCCTGTATTCCGAAGGGCTTTTCCCTGAAAACTGCTTAAAAAGTTTATTAAAGTGGGAAAAATTGTTAAAGCCGCTTTCAAAACAAATATCCGTAATTCCCGATGCCTGCTCGGCCAACAGCTTTGAGGCGTGCACCAAACGGTATTCGTTTACAAACTGTGTAAAAGTTTTGCCGGTAATTTTCTTGAAATACCTGGCAAACGAAGGCACTGTCATATTTGCAAAAGCAGCAACTTCGGTCAATGAGATAGATCTTTTAAAGTTTTCCCTGATAAAATTATAGATTGAATTTAGCCGCTCGTTGTCTTGTGGCGATACTTCTATCATAAATCCCTGTGCATTTAATAAAGTGTATTCTTCAGAAACTGCCAAATCATTTAAAATTTCTAGCACTTTCAGCAACCGCTCAAAACCTTCGAACCGCATCAGCACTTCTATTTTCTTTCCTACAGTTTTCTTAATCGTTCCTGAAAAGGAAATACCCATTTTGGCCCTTTTGAATAATTGCCCGATGGCAGCCATTTCTGGCATCTTTTCCAAAGCTGTCCCGGCAAAGTTTTCTTTCATCTGGATGCTGGTTTTAACCTGCTCCGGCTTGGACACCTCCGTATAGCTATAATGTGGGAGTTTGGCGCCAATCAGAATCAATTCGCCATTCTTAAAATACGACATGTGGCTGCCGATATAGCGTTTGCCCGGCCCGCAATTGATATATATAAGCTCAACTTCGTGGTGATAATGCCAGTATTGGTAGTTGTTGTGGTTGGGATAAACAAACTCCTTCACCATAAAAGTGCTGCCAAATTCGGTTTCAAGTTTCTCTAACTGGGGTTTTATAGGTTCCATTTATATTAAAATCTAATTCAAAATGATGTACAAGTTTTAGTTCAGTTGTGCAAAATTAACAATAAAATGTAGCATATTAACATTACAATTCAGTTAAATTATAGTTAAGGGTAAAATAGCACATATATCGGAAAATATAGTGGCATTTCTGCCTTTCGCGGTAGCATACTTTTGCCTCATTAATTATTCACATAAAATTAAAACAATGAAAACAAATTTTAAATCAATCATACTTGGTGCAGCATTAATCATAACTTCATCAGGTATAGCTACCGCAACGGAAGCAACAATTAAGGTAAACGAAAACGAAACCTTTGAACTGAAACTGACTGACATCTCAGATGCCACACAGGTAAGCGTGAAAACCAACACTGGTAAAATTCTTTTTGAAGACAAAATTGTTTCCAAAAATGATTATTCAAAAAAGTTCAACTTCGAATTGCTTGAAGAGGGCACGTATTATGTAACGGTTGAAGACAGCAGGTCAATTAAAACTTTGCCACTTGAACTGGGCAAAAATCAACTGGTTTATAACGAAATGAAAATGATTGAAAAATATAAACCATCGGTAATGCAAAAAGGTTCGATGCTTTATGTAAATTACTTTACGCCCGAAAAATCATCGCTCGACGTGAGCATTTACAACAGCAAAGGCGAGTTGGTTTATAGCGAAATCCTGGCTGGAAAAATGACACAGGGAAAAGGATACGATTTTTCGAAATCACCGAAAGGAGAATACACAATTGCCCTGGCCAGCGATGGAAAGCAATATTCTCACTCAATCAATTTAGAACAATAAGATAGTTTATTTAATATTAGGTTTTGACGTTAAGGCCGCACCTTCAGGAGCGGCTTTTTTCATTTCATAAAACGCCTGAGGTCAACTTCAGGCATTAAAGGTTTGTTATCTAAAAGAAATTCAACAAAATGGTTGGCAAAAAACGGGGCAAGCGAAATACCTTTCGTGCCCATGCCATTCAATATTCCAAGATTTGAAAAAACCGGGTGAAACCCCAATATTGGCCTGCGGTCAATTACTGTAGGACGAATACCTGCACGGTGTGAAACTATTTCAAACTTATTGCCAATTATTTTTTCAAGTTTTTCAGCCAATTCTTTCTTTCCTTGCTCTGTAGGCTTTTCATCCAAATCGTTCCAGTCGTAGGTTGAACCAACTTTAAACAGATGGTTTCCTATGGGCAAAATAAAAATCCCTTTACTCAAAATCTTTTCCAATTTCAATTTCTTTGCGCGGATGGTCAGGATTTCTCCTTTTGCATGGGTAAAAGGAAGTTGTTTGAAAAAAGGATTATCCAAAACCCTGTATCCTTCGCAAAATATAACTTTGGAAAAGGTAAAATCTTTCCATAGAATATTTTCATTTTCAAAAACCAAATCGAGGCCATCAAACTCTGTTTCCAGCAATATTTTCTCTTCCAGCAACCTGCTTCTAAAGCTATCAGTGAAAGTTTGCACATCAAGCCAGCCGGAGTTTTTTATTTCAACCAAGCCAAAGTCATCGCCTGAAGTATTTTTTTTGGCAAGTGTATCTTCAAGGTAGGCCTGGTAAGAAGGCAAGGTGCATTTCAATTCCCATTCCCTGTATTCAGCCTGGCCGCCAAATTTCCTGATCACATTCATTTGATGAAAAACTTTTTTACCAAGAAATAATTCCAGCTCGCGATAGGTTTCTTCTGCGAAGGGAAAAATTTCATCAGCCATCCAGGTTTTAACAAAACGCCTGCCTGTGATAGGGTTAAAAATACCGGCAGCAATGCGTGAAGCCGAACCGGTATGCACTTCATCAACAACCAGGAAACTTTTATTTCTTTTTACCAGGAAATAGGCAAGCAAACTTCCGGCAATTCCCTGCCCAACAATGAGGTAATCAAACTTTTTCATCCTGATTTATTTCACCCAGATTTCATCCACAAAAATCCAGGCCTTTTCGCCGGCGCCCACATGCCAGGCAGGGCACACGCCTATATTCTTCGCTTTCACCCTGACAAATTGCGCGTTGTCATTGATTTTATCAACAACAAAATCTTTTGTGATTCCGCCACCTTCTTTTGGGTCAACATCATTGATATCAGTGCCGACTGGCTTCCAGCTTTTGCCATCTTTTGAAATTTCAAAACTCACTTCGGCAGGCATAAATATCCAACTGCGCTGGCTTTGCAAAAACCCAGCACCCACTTCATTTATTTTCTGCATTTTCCCCAAATCAAGCGTTGCATCCAAATCAACGCCGTAATAGCCCTGCCAGTTGCCGGTTCTGAAATCATCTCCTCCGCGCAGGGTATTAATCAGTGCCTTGTCACCCCCGGCTGTGTATTGGTCGTTATAAGGAAAAACGACCGTAACTGAGCGCCCTTCAGGAATTTTATAATAAACGGCTTCTTCAAAAAAACTATTTTTCCCGTTTGCATGCGCCACCGCCTTCAAACTGCTAGTTTTATTAATTTCAACAGGTGCTGAATATTTTCTTAAAACAGGCTCATCTTCTTCTGTGGCAAAACCCCAGCGTATTTCAGCATCAGCATCCAAATCTGCCAGGGCGATGGTGAGGTTTTTTTCAAAAGTTCTATCCGCTTCCGAGAAATAAGGTACAGGAGTTATCAGGTTGTCCGTAATTTTCTGAAAAGGCCGGTTTTCGGGTGAAACTCCAAAATCTGAAGGAGAGCTTCCCATATTGAAAACCAATTCACCACCTTCCATAATCATTTCATTCGTAATAAAAGATTTACCGTATTCCTTTCCTTTCCAATTAACTGATTGCACATAGAAATTTTCCTTGCCCAGGTTAAGTGCTTGTACTTTAAAAATATTTCCGTTTTCAAGCTTAATTTCCAATGAATCAAACAAGGGCGTACCCAACACATACACATTACTGCCGGGCGTAACGGGGTAAAAACCCATCGCGCTCATTACATACCAGGCCGACATCTGCCCGCAATCTTCGTTGCCACTCAAACCATCAGGCTGGTCAGAATACAATTTATTCATAATTTGGAGAGCAATCTTCTGCGTTTTCCAGGGTTCGCCGGCATAATTATACAGGTAGGCCATGTTGTGGCTGGGCTCGTTGCCGTGCGCGTATTGCCCGATGAGCCCGGTAATGTCCGATTGCACCCTGCCGGTAAGTTCGGCATTGGTGGTGAACAACTCGTCAAGCTTTTTAGCATAGGCTTCATCTCCTCCAAGCATTTCAATATGGGTAATTATGTCCTGTGGAACGAAGAAATTATACTGCCAGGTATTGGCCTCGGTCAGCATAAAGTTGACTTGTGTCGGGTCGAAAGGTTCTACAAAACTTCCGTTGCTTTTTCCACGGAAAAAACCACTTTCCTTGTCATACAAATTCTTGAAATACTGCGCCCGCTCTGTAAATTCCCGGTAGATATCCTCATCACCAAGCATTCGGGCCATTTCGGCAATACACCAGTCGTCGTAAGCATATTCAAGTGTTCGGGAAATAGATTCGCCTTCCTTATCAGCAGGAATATAGCCTTTATTACGGTATTCTTCCAGCCCAAACTGGTTGGCATTGGCCGAAGCTTTCATGGCTTCAAGCGCCAAATTCGCATCAAAGCCCCGGATACCTTTCCGGTAGGCATCAACAATTACAGGAACCGCGTGATAACCTATCATGCAATTGGTTTCATTTGCAGCCAGCTCCCAAACAGGCAGCAGCCCGTCGTGTTTATACCTATCGAGCATGGCATTAATCAAATCAACGCTGCGTTCGCGCTC
>DATCTB010000252.1:0-7649 GCA_036568185.1 Bacteroidales bacterium
TGCCATGCCTTGCGCCACCCAGAACGAGGTAAACGAAGAAGAAGCAAAAGCTTTGATGGCCAATGGTTGTTTCGTTGTTTCAGAAGGTGCCAACATGCCATCTTCACCTGAAGCAATTGAAGTGTATCAAAAAAATAAAATCCTTTACGGACTTGGAAAAGCTGCCAATGCCGGTGGTGTTGCCGTTTCTGGTTTGGAAATGAGCCAAAACTCGCTGCGTTTGAGCTGGACTCGTGAAGAAGTTGATGCACGCCTGCACCAGATTATGAAGGACATTCACACCACTTGCGTGAAGTACGGAAAAGAAGGTGATTACATTGATTACGTAAAAGGCGCCAACATTGGCGGTTTTGTAAAAGTTGCCGATTCTATGCTGGCACAAGGCGTTGTTTAGGAATTGCGGAATTCGGATTGGAGATTTCGGATTTTTGAAAAGATTTTTCCAATTCCATAAATAAAAAGAGGCCATCCGGTGGATGGCCTCTTTTTTTTGGCTTCTTCTCAAGCATGCGGTAAATCCGTGTGTAATTATAATCGTAGTGTTGTACGCGAAGCATCAATAGGATTAAAAAAAACTTTTTAGAGAAAGCTTATCTCACCTCTTTCTTTGATAAAGAATTTTTCTCTCGCCAATATGTGCGATGGATAATTGGTATGTTATCTGTTTTAGCAATTGAATTAATTTAATTTGCGGTAATTTCACTGAAAATTATTTTTAAACCAGACAACCTTTTTTTAGTTTTTAGTCACTAACAAGAAAAGCAAAATCAAATAGATGTCAAATTTTAAGGAAGCAGAAATAATTTTTGGATGTCTGAAAAATGACAGAACTGCTCAAAAGGCACTATATGATTACTATAAAACAAAAATGTACACGCTGTCCTATCGAATCACTAACAACTTTGAAGATGCCAATGATGTATTGCAGGAAGGCTTTATTCATGTTTTTAACAACTTGAAATCATTTCAGGGTAAAGCGCAATTAGGAACATGGATACATACAATTATAGCAAGAACAGCGATAAAACATATAAAAAATAAAATCCATTTTGTCGAAGTCAACGAATACCAGGAACTTGCCCCAATTGATTGGGGTACGCATATAGATGTTAAATACCTTGAAAATGCCATTTCTAAACTCCCTGATGGTTACCGTTCCATTTTTACATTATACGAAATTGAAGGGTTTAAACACAAGGAAATAGCTGAAATGATGGATATATCTGTAAATACTTCTAAAACACAGTTGCATAAGGCAAAGCGAATGTTACAGGATAAACTTAAAGCACATCAATTGTAATGGAAAAGAATAAAAAAATATTGATTGGGTCTTTAAGGAAATTACCTATTTACCAACCTGAGGATGAAGTTTGGGAAAGTTTATCAGCACATTTTGAAAGTGAAACCCTTTCTAACAAACTACCTCAGTTAAGCAATTTTGACCCGCCGGATAGTGTTTGGAAAAGTATTGATGAAAAATTGAATATGGGTGAAATAATTTCAGTATTGCCTGAGTACAACCCTACAGACTCAGTTTGGGAAAATATCTCTGAAAGTTTACCTTTTGAAAAAGGCATTCATTCAAAAAGCAAATTAGTTAATTGGGTAAAATGGACATCTGTTGCTGCTGCAATTTTTATTATCGGTTATTTCATTTTGTCTATTTCAAATGAAGAAAATAAACAATTCAGCTATTCAGAAGAATTGATAGAATTAACAGATACAATTTCATGGAATGAAAATGACCAATCGGTGGAATATGCGCTTACCCTTTTATGCGAAGAAAATCCAATTGCTTGTAAAACGACGGAATTTAAGGAAATGGAAAATGAGTTAATATTTCTGGATCAATCAAAACAAGCCATCTTACAGCAATTGAATAAATATGATTCTAATACAGAATTGGAAATACTGTTAACGGAAATTGAATTGGAGCGCTCTAATCTTATAAAAGAAATGATTGAAAAAACCATATTGTAAAATGAAAAGGTGCATTTCTTACATATTGTCTTTCCTTTTTGTGTTTCTAATACTTGAGTGCCAACAGTCTATTGCACAACTTAAGGTTCAGGTAGTCACTCAAAAAATCAACAAATCAATAGATTGGGAACCTGGTATGGTTTTACAACTCAGTGCCGAAAGAGCGGATATTTTTTTTACAACACATTCAGCCAACACCATTGACTTAGAAGTCCTATTTATTTCAAAAAACGAAAACATAAGTATAGCGGAAGAAGACCTGAAAAAAATGAAATTTCTAAATGAAACAATAAACAAAAAAGTTTTTATTAGAAATTTTATTGAATTATCTAAAACTGATAGTAAACCCGAATCAGACATCAAAGCAATTTATCACATCAAAGTACCCGAAAATTGTTCTGTAGATATCAATAATTATTTTGGAAATATTGATGTAGAAAATTTACGCTTATCTCTCAATATCATTGGCGAATTTAGCAAAATTGATTTACGTAATATAAGTGGTAAAACCAAAGTTAAAACAACCTTTGGTGATGTTTCAGCCCAAGGAATCAATGGCAGCATTTTCGTGGTATCAAATCGTTCGAATATTACTCTTTCCAATGTTAAAGGGACTATCGAACTTCAATCTATATTGGCAGAAATAATACTTGACGGAATTAACGACGTTTCAATAGTTAGTATTGACGCGGAAAAATCCAAAGTTACTGTCAAGACAACGAATTTTAACAAATTCATTTTTAATCTTGACCTATTCAAAGTTGACTTTCAAAAACCAGATGAAATGAATTTAATTTTTACGAAAAATGAAAATGACATAATAAAAACCAGTTTCAATAGCTCAGTAAATCACTCTCAAATAAATGTCAAGCTAAACGTTGGTACATTGAATATTGAGGAATAGTTAATTTTTATGGACATAATCCTATATTAAGCACCTAAAATCAATGAGTTTAAATCGAATAATTATAGCATGTTCTTTCTTGGTTCTCAGTTTTTTTTGCTTGCCTGTTCATGCTCAGTCTGACACCCAAGTTATAACAACTGCTGACTCAACTGATGCTAAAATGGAATATTTAAACCTTTGGGAATATGCATTTAGGATGAATGAAGAAACCTCATGGATGATTAAATTTGATATTGGAGCGTATGATAACTTTCAAGTATCTTTTGAAAAAAGGATTGCCAGAAGTTTTTCCCTGAATTTAGGGGCAGGCCCTTCGAGTTATGATGAACCTACTCATGCGATATACATTCTCAGATTGAATACTTTTCTTGAATCCAGATGGTACTATCGCCAGAATAAGCGAATAGGGACTAACGACGTTGCAAGAAATATGTCAGACAATTATTTTGCTTTAGGTTTAAGTTACACGTATTTACCAAATGAACCAAATACTGAATATGTTACCCTATATTCAAAGTGGGGCTTGCAACGCCGGTTTTTAACTGTTGGCCATGTCGATATGGGTGTAAAATTAGGTATAGGTAATGATTTTAGTGAAAGCTTCTCTCCTTTCTTCACCTTTTCAACGTTTGTTGATATTGGAATGGCATATACTAAAGAGAAGTTTAAACTTGACTTTGAAAAATTGTGTCCGGTGTTAAAATGCTATGAAGCAGATAAGTTTATTGTAAAATCAAACCTGAGCAGTTTGTTTTCAGTTGCTTTGTATAAATACGAAAAATCCGTCAATATTGCGCCTCAAATTTCTTTTGAAAGGAAAATCGGTCAATCACCGTTCTCAATAAATACTGGAATACAGACAGTTTTCAGATACTTGAATTCATTCCAGAATAAAGATTATCAACAAGAATATAAGTACGAAGGAAGTTCTATTATAGTAAATTATTTGCTGGAAGGACGCTATTACTATAATTTAAAGCGCAGGATATTGACTGGAAAGTCAGGAAATGGATTATCTGCCAACTATCTGGCTTTGGGTGGGGATTTAGAATATTACACAACCTATTACAATACTGATAAATCGTACAATAGTAATTATTTCGACCAGGAAATTTATTTTGCTACAGGTTGGCAAAGGTTATTTGGTAAGCATTTGTATTATGATATTAATATTGGTATTGGATATCAATTTGCTACGAGTTTTACAAATGGAGAATTCAATCCCCGTTCGGGTATAGCTGTTGGGTACAGGTTTTAAAATTGAAAAATAACGGTAGTATTTTAAACAATTATTAACAACCAATTAATATTTTACCAATGAAAAAAAACATTACCATTCTCGTATCAGCCATCTTGGCTTTAATTTTAATATATCAAAATGCAAATGCCCAAACGAAAAGCTCAAAACGCTTTGTACCGAAAAGAACTGAGTATGGCAGTGCCTTTGTGAATAAGATGATGGATAGCATTTTTCATTATCAATTCCATCAACATCAACCTGCTGCTCAAAAGTTAATGCCTGCTGACGAAACTATGCAAAGGCTGGAAGGCATAAATGAGGGCTTGTATAGAACAGTATATGCATACGACGAAAACGAAAATGCAATCAGTCAGGCTGATTATGAACTTGACGAATCGGGCGACACAATATTTGGATGGAAATCAGCCTATACCTATGACGAAAATGGATATTTAGTTATGGAGGTTTATTCGGAATTGAACATGACCAACAATACCTGGAAAAATCAATCTAAACTTGAATTTACAAATGATGATAATGGAAATATTACACTTTTAATTAGCTATCAATGGCTATCCAATCAGTGGAAAAAAATGAGTAAAGTTGAATATAGTTATGATACGAATGGAAATAGGGTTTCAGAAAAAGCCTATAGCTGGAACGCATCACAAAATGATTGGGTTTACTTATTTAAATCTGAATATAGCTATGATGAGAATAATAACATGATTGTTGAGATTGATTATTTATGGGATGAAAACAATGGTGAGTGGATTAATATGTCAAAATACGAACTAATATATGATAACAATAACAATTATTCCTTAATCGAAAATTATAGCTGGGATGAAAGCAATAACGAATGGGAATTAACATATTCTTCAAAGTACGATTATACATACGATAGCAATTATAATATAACCCTTGAGATAGACTCTTATTGGGATGATTTTGTTAATGAATGGGTGTTTTCGGCGAAAATTGAATACTCCTTTGATGATTTTGATAATTGTACTTTAACCATGTATTATGACTGGGACACAGATTCAGAAGAATGGATGGTAAATAGTAAAGATGAATCAACATTCAATACTGATTATTCCTTATCTGATTTGATTTATCCGTTTTGGTTTGAAGGCATATTAACAGGAATGCTCACTAATTGGGATTTTTATAGTTATTACGATGGTGAATGGGAATTGGAAGAATCCGATGAATTTTACTATTCTGAAGTAGTCACTGATATTAAAGAAAGCAAACCAGTGGAAGGAAATGTATATCCAAACCCTGCAAAAGATTTTGTTGTGTTTAATTTGAACGAATCAAATAAGCCGGCAAACCTTGAGTTAATTGATATTTTAGGAAAAACCGTCATTAAACAATCCTTTTCAGGGCAAACCAAAGTTTATGTAAATGAACTTCAGAAAGGGCTTTATATCTATAAGCTAACGCAAAATGGAAAGGTTTTCAGTGGAAAACTTATTGTTGAATGATTTCGAAAATTTGCCCACAATATAAATTGTGGCATACGAATCAAAGGCCATCCGGTGGATGGCCTCTTTTTTTTGACAAGTAAATTACTTATTCAAAGGCAAATCAATCCCACGCTTGTTTTTTTTGTCTTCATATTTTAATAAAAAAGCAAAAATTACACCCAGCAAGCCCAACACTGCAAACATAATCATCGTGGGTGTGTAGTTCAGGTGTTCAGTAAGTCCCGGGTTGGATTTGTCGAGGATATATCCTGCTAAAATTGGAAAGCTAAAAAGGCCAAGGTTTTGAATGGAATACATGAGCCCGTAAGCAGTGCCTATTTCTTTTTCTTTTACAAGGCGGACCAGCGAAGGCCACATGGCGGCGGGAATTAATGAGAAGGAAACGCCGAGCAAAATCATCGGAAAATGAGGTTGTATATTGGTAAACGCAAACAACAGGTGAATCAGCAATAAAAGCGCAGCACCAAAAATCATGGCACTGGCAGCCCTGCCATAACGGTCGATTAAGAATCCAAACAAGGGAGTGCAAACTAATGTGGCCAAAGGGAGCCACGAAGTAACTGCACCACTTTGTACACTGCTCATGTCAAATTTATTTTGGAAAAAATCGGGGGCAAAAGCCAGGAATGGAAAGACTGCCGAGTAAAATGTAACGCACAACAATGCAATATAAATAAAGGCCGGGTTGCGGACAATATCGCCGATATCGCTCAGTTTAAACCTATCTTTTTTCTCTGCAACAGTTTTAGGATCAACTTCTTTGTCATATCTTATATCCAGCAACATATACACGATAAAAGCAAGCAAGCCAATCAACACAAGAATAGCGGCAAACCAAATAGCAGTGCTTAAATGCAAACCATCCTGGGCAATGCGAGGCGAGAGTTGCAAAGCTGCGAAAGTCCCAAGCCTGCCAAAGCCAACCTTTAAGCCAAAAGCCAGTGCCAAATCCTTTCCTTTAAACCATTTCACCAGTATTTTACTAACGACAACTATGCTTGTTTCGGCGCCAAGACCGTAGAAAAACCTTCCAAGCAACATCATTTTTAATTGGGGTGAAAAAGAAGGAAGAAACGAACTCATCAAATTAAAACCAAGTCCACCTTCTGAATAATAATCTGAAGCGCCATAAGCGGTCAGCAATGCGCCAAATGCCATAAAGAAAATAAACCAAAAACCGGTTCGGCGTATTCCAAACCTGTCGAGGAATATCCCGCCAATTACGGCCATCATCAGGAAGGTATTCGGAATGGAATAAAAAGAAGCAAAAAGGCCGTATTGGGTATTGGTATAACCAAACTCGCTCACCAATTGTTCTTTCAAGGTGGAAAATGCATCGTAGAAATAATAGTTTACCGACAGGACAAATCCCACCAAAACCAGCACTCCCCATCGCAGCGCTACAGATTCGCTAAACTTCTTTTTGAATTTTTCCATTCATTTTTTTTGCTAAAATAGTTTTTATTGCTTAGAAAAATTAATGCTACCGCGAAGGGATGTTTCTTTATGGAAAACAGACTAATTGAAGGGAATTGGCAAAGGAGATTGCTTCGCTCCGCTTGCTGTTGGGTTACCTTCTTGAAGTTTATCTGCGAGGAGTCCTCGACGAAGCAGTCTCATGGGAGCATTACCTCAGGGGATTGCCGCGCCTCCTTCGTCGGCTCGCAATTGGGCTTTGTCCTTTGAACTTTGTCCTTTGAATTTTATCCTTTGAGCTTTGTTCTTTGTATTTTTACTTTTTATCTTTTATTTTGGAGTTTGCCGCAGTTTCTATTTCTGATTCTAATCAGTTAAAACTACGTATTTTTAAGGTATGGAAAGAGGAGGATATATCTACATAATGACTAACAAATACAACACAACTCTATATGTAGGGTTAACTTCAAATTTAAGAAATCGTGTATATCAGCACAAAACCAAACAATATTCTAACTCATTTACTGCAAGGTATAATCTTGACAAGTTAGTTTATTTCGAACCATTTATGTTCATTGAAGAAGCTATTGAAAGGGAAAAGCAGATTAAA
>DATCTB010000253.1:0-11963 GCA_036568185.1 Bacteroidales bacterium
GCGAGTAAAATATTACCAACCTGCGGGCCATTTCCATGCGTCAATACAAGATTGTAATCGCGGCTGATTAATTTCAACAAATTTTTACTTGCTACATAGGCGTTTTCTTCCTGTTCATGAATCGTACCTTTTTGCCCTGCCCTCAACAAGGCATTCCCACCAAATGCAACTACTGCTAACTTACTCATATACAATATATATTTAAAAAAAAGATTACAAATTTACAACAAATAATAATGTCAATTCACCCAAAATAATTTTTAATAAGAATCGAATTGCTGATTTTTCCATAAATTGCATTGGTTAATAAAATTATATGGCTAACAATAAGTTAAAAATAAAACTGGTGGGGATAATTCTCGGTTTATTCAGTTTCTTTTTTACACTTTTTTTTGTTGACCTCCAGCCCGGAAAGCCTGAAGTAACTTACACTCTGGCAGTTGCATTGTTAATGGCAATTTGGTGGATTACTGAAGTGGTCCCGCTTGCTGTTACTGCTCTTTTACCGGTTGTATTGTTTCCATTGCTTGGCGTAATGAATGGTCAAGCCGTTTCCGCTACTTATTTTAACTACGTTATTTTTCTTTTTATAGGCGGCTTTATGGTCGCTTTGGCTATGCAAAAATGGAATTTACACAAGCGTATTGCTTTGAAATTACTTATGCTCACTGGCACCAGCCCGGCAAGAATACTGCTTGGTTTTATGTTTGTAACCGCTTTTCTTAGCATGTGGATTTCAAATACTGCTACTGCCATGATGGTTGTTCCGATTGTGATGTCGATAATTATTAAACTTGAAGAACATCTGAACGAAAAAGACTTATCACGTTATTCGGTTGGCCTGTTACTTGGTGTGGCTTACAGTGCTTCCATTGGCGGAATTGCAACCCTGGTTGGAACTCCTCCCAATTTGTCTTTTGCCCGTATTTTTCAAATTATGTTTCCCGAAGCTCCACAAATCAGCTTTTCCGACTGGTTTATTTTTGCCGTGCCAATTACAATCATCCTGTTTATTCTTGTATGGCTTTACCTTTATTTTCTTTATAAGCCCAAAACTTCATTAAAATCATTGAAAGCAATAGATTTCAAACTGCAATACAAAGCCCTGGGGCCGATGAGTTTTGCGGAAAAAGTCATCCTTGCTGATTTTATTGTGCTGGCCATTTTGTGGTTGAGCCGCTCTGAAATTGCAATCGGTAGCTTTTATTTCCCCGGATGGGGAAGCCTTTTCGGAAATCCTGAGTACCTGAATGACGGAACTGTGGCAATTGCCATGGCTGTAATTTTATTTATAATTCCTGCCGGGAAAAAAGATAATGAGCCTATCATCACCTGGGAAACTATGAAAAAAATTCCCTGGGATATCGTCCTTTTGTTTGGCGGCGGATTTGCACTAGCAAGTGCATTTAAAGAGTCAGGCTTGTCGTTGTGGTTTGGTGAACTATTGGGAAATGCTGCTAGCCTGCATCCTTTTGTCCTCATTTTCATCATAGCTATTGCAATGACATTTTTAACCGAACTAACTTCCAATACTGCAACTACAGAAATGATACTTCCAATACTCGCGGGAATTTCGGTTGCAGCACAGATTAACCCACTCCTTTTAATGCTTCCGGCTACAATAAGCGCCTCATTGGCATTTATGCTGCCTGTAGCAACACCTCCAAATGCCATTGTGTTTGCATCTTCAAAATTACAGGTTATGCAAATGGCTAAAGCAGGGCTACTTATCAATATTTTGGGCGCAATTTTAGTAACGCTGATGACATATTATTGGGGAAGCTGGATTTTCAACATTGATTTTTCTTCGGTACCATTCTGGGTTAAGTAATTTTCAAGGAATAAAATTTACATTTGCCATATAACTTCAAGCAGGTTTATGGAACGCATAATAAATCAGAGAAGGGCTTATTTGCTGGCTTTGCTGGCTGTGTTGTTTTGGTCAACCATGAGTTCGGCGTTTAAAATTACCCTCCGCTATATTGCTTTCGACCAATTGCTATTGTTTGCTTCTTTTTTTGGGGTTATTTCATTAGCCATTATCAACAGAACCAGGAAGGAAAGGGCAAAATTCCTTCAGCTAACAAAAAAAGAAATCCTGTCCTCGGCATTGATGGGCCTACTTAATCCATTTTTATATTACCTTATTCTTTTCAAAGCCTATGAATTACTGGAAGCACAAATTGCCGGAACTTTAAACTACGCCTGGCCGGTGGTTTTGGTTTTGCTTTCAATTCCCTTTTTAAAGCAAAAAATCAGTAGAGCCAGCTTGCTTGCCATTCTCATCAGTTTTTTTGGGTTAGTCATCATCAGCACCCGTGGCGATTTATTGATATTCACTTTTGCCAATCCTCTGGGAGTTTCCCTTGCCATCGGCAGCGCATTTATCTGGGCATTGTACTGGATACTGAATTTTAAAGACCAACGAGAAGATACTGCCAAAATTTTGCTAAACCTGTCTTTCGGCTTTTTGTACATTTTAATTTATACCTTAATTAAATACAGGAAAATTGAAATTCCCGGTTGGGAAGCCTTATTGGGTTCAGTTTATATTGGCTTGTTCGAAATGAGCATCACCTTCGTTATATGGCTTAGCGCACTGAAATTCAGTAGCGATACCGCCAAAGTAAGCAACCTGATTTACCTTTCACCTTTCCTGGCTTTGTTTATTATCCGAATTACAGTTGGCGAAGCTATTCTTCCTTCAACGGTTATTGGCTTGTTTATAATTATTTCAGGAATAATTTTGCAACAAAGTATTTCACGGTTAAAACGAAAGTTTAAAAAGTTTTCCGGCAAAGCTTAAAAGCCTTATTTTTACTGGAAAATTCTCCATAAATGTATCCCAAGCTCAGCGACCTAATTAACGATTTATTCGGCACTCATATCAACCTGCCAATCCAAAGTTATGGGTTTTTTCTGGCGATGGCTTTCCTGGTAAGTGCCTGGTTTCTGTACAAGGAATTGCAACGAAAGGAGGCCGTAGGGCTTATAATACCCAGAAAAAAAATTGTTGTAAAAGGAAAGCCAGCTTCGGTTTTAGAATTGGCTACAGCAACACTTGTTGGTTTTATTATTGGATTCAAATTAGTTGGCTTTTTGATTAATTACCAGGATGTTGTCAACGAACCTCAAGCTTTTTTATTTTCAATGCAGGGTTCATTTATAGGCGGTTTCATTGCAGCGATTTTGTATGCAGGAGTAATTTTTTATTCAAAAAACAAACAAAAACTGGCAACTCCCATTGAAGAAGAAGTACCTGTTCACGCTGGCGAACTGTTGTGGCCCATTGTTTTTATTGCAGTGATTTTTGGAGTAATTGGAGCGAAAATATTTTATTGGTTTGAAGACTGGAACCAGTTTATCAGCAACCCGCTGGAATCATTGCTTTCCTTTAATGGCCTGACTTTTTACGGTGGATTAATTGTGGCGGCTGTTGCTGTTGGTATTTTTGGAGAAAAGAATGGCATCAAATGGCCAATTCTGGCAGATGCCATCGCGCCATCCTTGATACTTGCCTACGGAATTGGCCGTATTGGCTGCCAGGTAGCCGGCGATGGTGATTGGGGAATAGTAAATTTAAACAGCAAACCCGGCTGGATCTCTTTCCTGCCCGACTGGCTTTGGGCTTACAATTATCCACATAATATAATTAATCAAGGTGAAAGGATTGCTGATTGTGTTGGTCAGCATTGCTATCAACTGATTCAGCCGGTTTATCCAACGCCCGTTTACGAAACTATGATGGCCTTGGTGATTTTCGGAATTCTTTGGGCTATCAGAAAAAAGATAAATATTCCCGGCATTTTAGCCAGTATTTATTTGATGTTCAACGGTATGGAAAGGTATTTAATTGAAAAAATAAGAATTAATGAAAAGATTGAATTCTTGGGAATGAAGCTTACCCAGGCAGAAATCATCTCTTCCCTCCTATTTCTTTCAGGGCTCCTTCTTTTAATATATTTTCTAACAAAAAACAAAAAAAGCATTCAGCATGAATCTTGAAAACATAACAAACCAGGTAGTTGTACTGGCCCGCGAAGTAGGTGAATTTATAAGAATAGAATCAAAAAAATTCAGCAGTGAAGATATTATCGAGAAAGGGGTGCATAATTTGGTTACCTACGTTGATAAAGAATCTGAAAAACAGATAGTAAAGGCATTAAAAAAAATTCTTCCCGAAGCAGGTTTTATTGCTGAAGAAAATCAGGCACTTGAAAGAAAAAAGCAATACAATTGGATAATTGACCCACTGGATGGAACCACCAACTTTGTGCACGGATTGCCTCCATTTTCTGTTTCAATAGCTTTGGCAGACAAGGATGAAATCATAACAGGAGTGATTTATGAAATCAATTTGGATGAATGTTTTTATGCCTGGAAAGATGGCCCTGCTTTTTTAAATAATAAACAAATAAAGGTTTCCAAAACAAAATTGCTTGATAACTCTTTGATAGCAACCGGTTTCCCATATTACGATTATTCATTAATGAAACCTTACCTCGAATTGCTTTCCGATCTTATGCATACAAGCCGAGGAGTTCGTCGTCTTGGCTCAGCCGCCGTTGACCTGGCTTACGTAGCTTGTGGCCGCTTCGATTTGTTTTATGAGTACAGCCTGAACCCCTGGGATGTTGCTGCCGGAATTATTATTGTACAACGTGCCGGAGGAACTGTTACAGACTTCAGAGGGGGCAATGATTTTCTTTTTGGAAAACAGATTATTGCTTCAAACAATTTGATTCACCAAGAATTTGATTTAAAAATGAAACAACATTTCAAAGATTAAAAATTGCAAGATTGTTCCAAGGAATTTAGTAATATTGTAAGGTATCTGAAAAAATAGAATATGGCCGCTGAAAGAACGAAAGAAATTGATAAAGATAGCCCATCAAGAAGTGTAGCGAAAGCAATTAGCTGGCGACTGATAGCTTCGGGAGCTACTTTTATCATCAGTTTTACCATTTTTACACAGGCAACACAAACAGCTTTTGGAGAAATTTTAGGAGCAGTTTCTCTAATTACTGCAATTGATATTGTTGCCAAGCTCATTTTGTATTATCTTCACGAAAGGCTATGGACAAATATAACCTGGGGAAAATATTGGCGCCGGAAAGCTTGGCGCCGGAAATACCGCAGAGCTCATAAATCAAAAAAACAATAGTAATTCAAGATGAAAAAATTCATATCCAGCTTCCTTTTTTTTGTGCTGATATTCGGGCTTTCCAATATCTCGCGTGCCCAATCTGATACATCAGGTATAACGAAAGTTTATGTTTTTGATATTAAAGAAATGATAGCCCCGCCGGTATGGCGGACAACCAAGCTGGCCATGGAAAATGCTGCCAAAATGGATGCCGGCCTGATTCTAATTCATATGAATACTTATGGCGGTACGCTGGATGATGCTGATTCCATCCGTACTAAAATCCTGAATTCCACTATTCCTGTGTATGTGTTTATAGATAAAAATGCAGCCTCAGCCGGTGCCTTGATTTCAATTGCCTGCGACAGCATTTATATGGCCCCCGGGGCAAGCATTGGTGCTGCAACTGTGGTTAACCAGACCGGTGAGCCGCTGCCCGATAAATACCAATCGTATATGCGCTCAATGATGCGCGCAACTGCCGAAGCCAAAGGCCGGGATGCCCTGATTGCACAAGCTATGGTTGATCCCCGCTTAAATGTTCCCGGAGTCAGCGATTCAGGCCAGGTGCTTACTTTTACGACTTCTGAAGCTATTAAATTTAATTTCTGCGAAGGACAAGCTAAAAACCTGGAAGAAGTGCTGGAACATGCCGGTATTGAGAATTACACCTTTATAAACCACGAAATTACAGCCCTTGACAAAATCATCGGCTGGCTGATTAATCCTTTTGTAAGTGGCATTTTGATTATGGTAATTATTGGAGGAATTTATTTTGAGCTTCAATCGCCCGGAATTGGCTTCCCTCTTGCCGCTGCTGCTTTCGCAGCCTTACTTTATTTCGCCCCGCTATATCTTGAAGGTTTAGCAAATCATTGGGAAATACTACTTTTTATTGTGGGAATTGTTCTGGTTCTAATAGAAATATTTGCTATTCCCGGCTTCGGGGTTACAGGAGTTTCAGGAATTGTGCTGATAATTACAGGCCTTACCTTAAGCATGGTTGGAAACATTGGCCCCGGCGTTTTCGATTATGATTTTGCTTTGCTTACCCGTTCTTTTTTTATAGTAATCATCGCATTTTTCCTGGCCTTGGTAAGCTCTTATTTCTTAACCAAACAAATGTTTACAACCTCCAATTTTGGCCACCTGGCGCTCACTTCAACCCAGCAGGCTTCTGAAGGTTTTACTTCGGCATCAGTAGATTATTCCAATATGCTGCATAAAACAGGAATTGCAAAAACCATTTTACGCCCTGCCGGGAAAATTGATATTGATGGAAATTTATATGATGCAACCGCCATCACCGGCTATATTGATAAAGATGAAAAAGTGGTGGTGGTCAATTACCAAACTTCGCAATTGATTGTAAAAAAATATACCGAAAAAAAGGTATGAGCGATGGCATAATATACTTGACAAAAGACGACATCACAACCCTTGAAGTTGATGCCATTGTCAATGCTGCCAACAGCAGTTTGCTTGGTGGCGGAGGCGTTGATGGTGCAATTCACCGGGCAGCAGGGCCTGAATTGCTCGAAGCTTGTCGTGCGCTGGATGGCTGCGAAACCGGCTCGGCGAAAATCACAAAAGGCTATAATCTTCCTGCAAAATTCATCATTCACACTGTTGGCCCTGTCTGGAAAGGTGGTCAAAATAATGAGGCTGAATTATTGAAAAGCTGCTACCAGGTGAGTTTGCAGAAAGCCTGTCAGTATGGTTGTGAAAGCATCGCCTTCCCAAATGTAAGTACTGGGATTTATGGTTACCCAAAAATTGATGCAGCTAAAATTGCCATTGAAACTGTGAAAGAATACCTCTCACAAAATGAACACCCAAAAACAGTGTACTTTACCTGCTTTGATGAAGAAAATTATTTGATTTACAAAAAGCTTTTAGGCTATTAGTTATTTCAGCCATTGATTTTCAACCAGTAAGAGCCACCGTGCTTTTCAACTCCTTCCAGGTTTTTATGTTTCCAGACTGGTGAAATAAAACCAGATAATTCCTTGTCTTCAAAAATGAAATAATTCGGTAAAATTGTCTCGTATTTCTTAGGATTAGCCAGCAAATACATAGCCAACCCATACTGTTCGGAATAGAACCTGTCGCACATAAATTGGGGATAATCGTAAGGCAGGTAAATATCGTGAATATGCACAATTACTCCCTTTTTCAGTCGTGGCAATATTTCCAGGTAAAAAACCATTGAATCTGAATTGGGCAAAATCCGGTGCGAATTATCAACAAACAAAACATCGTTTTCGTTCAGCTCATCCAGTATATTCATGTCAATATCTTCAAAAGGCATCCTGATAACTTTGTCGGCAAGACTGTCAATTTCAGCACGCGGCATTGGGTCAATCGAAATGATTTCAGTGGCTAAATCGTTTTCCTTTTTTGCTTTAAACGCCACTTTCGTTGAATTTCCGGAACCAATTTCAATATACTTTTTTGGCTTAAATTCCTTTAAAATGATATAAATCCCCATAATATCCAAGCCTGGTAAAAAACCATTGTTCCAACCCGGTTTAGTAGCATCGCTTTCTTCATTTGCTTTCTTGATTTCCCAGAAAACTTCTTTATTCTCAAGCGCTTTTCCAAGTAATTCCCGGTACCTCTCGCGATTCGAATTGATAATAGCATACAATTCGGTATGAGGTGGATTTCCATGCCCATATCTTGGCTTGAAATTCACTTTATACTCAAGAAACAAGTTTTGAAACTTCGGGTTCAGAAAACGGTAGAATTGCTTTATCATAATTGAATTATTTGGCAAAAGCCTGTTCGATAAATATTGATTTATTTGAAGTTGACAAAACTACAACAATTTTATACTTTCTTTATTTACTTGAATCATTTCCCAAAACCCGTATTCGTCTATTATCATTTTTCATCTTACCTTTGTTGACTTCAATTTTAATAACTGATGCATCTCAAAAAAACAGTCCTATTTATCAGTTTACTTTTTTTTGTACTCTCAGGAGTTGCACAAATTGAGGTGAATGGAATGGCAGGTTTTAATATTACCGACCTGAAAACAAATGGAGTTGACTGGGTTTCTGAATCAAAAATTGGCTACCAGGCAGGCGCATCAGTTACTTTGGGAGATTACCTTTACTTTGAGCCCGGCATCTTTTACATAGCCAATTATGCCGATTTGATTTTTGTTGGAAATGATAATGGCGTCACTCACGGAATTACGTATCAATACCATACTTCTTCTTTACGAATTCCTGTAATAGGTGGCTATCATTTGATTGGCAATGCCGAAAATTCGTTCTACAACCTCAGGGTTTTTCTTGGGCCTTCGGTTTCGTTTTTACTTTCGGCAAGCGAGGTTGGCGGCCTGCAAATGGACGAGTTCAGCAAGGTAAACTGGGGGCTGGATTTAGGCACCGGTTTCTCTGTCTGGATTTTTCACTGCAATATTGGGTACGAATGGGGATTGAACAAGGTGTTCCAAAGCCAACAAGCCGGAAATGCAAAAAGCGACTTGTTTTGGGTGGATGTTGGAGTTAGGTTCAGGTTTTAATAATTTTCAATTTTATATTTTATGAAAAAAAGTTTGCTTGCCATTTTCTTTATAATAGCGGCACTATCGCTCAGCGCTCAAGTTTCTGCCGACAGCGGCTACATAGTAAAAGTTGGACAAGCTGCGCCCGATGTTACCCTTCAACTGATTGATGGCAGCACTGTGAAATTAAGCGATTTAAAAGGAAAAGTAGTTGTTTTGCAATTCACAGCAAGTTGGTGCTCTGTCTGCCGAAAAGAAATGCCTCATCTTGAAAAGGAAGTTTGGCTGCCAAACAAAGACAAAAATTTCCTCCTGATTGGTGTGGATTATGATGAATCACTCGAAACCGTTGTCGCTTTTCAGGAACAAATGAAAACCACCTACCCGATGGCCCTCGACCCCGATGCTGAAATATTCTCACAATTTGCCCTAAAACAAAGCGGCGTTACACGAAACGTTGTTATCGACCAAAATGGCACCATCGTTTACCTTACGAGGCTTTTCGACAAAGAAGAATTTGAAGGAATGAAAGAAAAAATAAACTCGTTGCTGGAATAACTTTTATCTTTTTTCCCCCTACTTAATAAGAAATATCAAAAGGGAAAGGAAATGGATTGTCATCAATCTCAACCAGGTATTGGTTTATACAGGAATCAGGTTCGGGAAAATAGATAAACGCAGGATATTGAAAGCCATTAACCTGGAGTTCGCTGGGCCCGTTTTTTAACCAACGGCAATCATACATATCAATAATTTCTGCCGAGTCGGCCACCAATGCCGAATAACTTGTCAAATCAAGCGTTATGCCATCCATAATTCCCGTAATATAAATTTTATCAAGCAGTGATGTATATTCCGTAGCAGGATCCTTTTTCAACCTGAAAGTTTGGTACATATTAAACGAATTTTGCCCCGAAGTATCTGCATAAATTACAACGGCTGAATCCACTTTAACTTCATACTTATAGATGTTTTGTGCTGTGTTTTCAACCTGTTGCACAGTCATTTTACTCACCTCTATCGTATCATGGTCGTAATAAAAATCAATAAAATTGAAATTAACCAAAACATCAGGCTGCACAAAATCTGTTTCAGGAATTGCTTCAATAACACCCATTCTGAAATGCCCATAACCATCATGGTTTCCCCACCAGGGATATGTTATTTTCATTAATACAACCGGCGTATCCTCAATACTCACAACTGCACCGTCTATTTCAGCATAACCCTGCGCCCACAAAGTTGAATCGTAAAGGCTTTTAAAATAAGTGTTTAAAATCTGGGTCATCAACTGCTGGTTGGCAACGAATTCGTTTGAGGCAGCCACGGCAGGGTTATAGTCAATTGTAGTGTTTTGTTTTTTACATGAAAATAAAAACGCAGCTAACGCGAAAAGAAAAATTGCAGGAAGTAATTTATATCGAAAAGTCATTGCTATTTCCTTAAATAAGTTTCAAATGAATAGTTAAAATCATTTTGCCGGTCATCGTTCACATCTTCACTTTCTGCAAGATTCCACTCATTGGAAGGTATTTCAGGAAAAAAAGTATCTGCTTCAAAGTCTTTATGAACACGTGTTATATACAGTTTGTTGGCAAAAGGCATAAACTGCCTGTAAATCGAACCGCCGCCAATGACAAAGTTTTCGTTTTCAGCATCCATTTTAGCAATGGCATCTTCAATGGAATAAGCCATCAGGCAATTGTCAATGGTTTCACCGGGAATATCAGTAATTATCATGTTTGTCCGGTTTTTCAACGGCCTGAAAGGTAAAGAAAAATAAGTCTTTTTTCCCATAATTACATAATGGCCTTCGGTTAGTTTTTTAAAACGTTTCAAATCATTGGAAATATGCCAAAGCAAGTCGTTATCCTTCCCAATGGCATGGTTGGAAGCTATCGCAACTATAATGGAAATATTTTTTTTTGTTTCTTTCATTCTCAAACAGAAATTTCACCTTTAATATGCGGATGCGGATTGTAGTTACTTAACTGAAAATCTTCAAACTGAAAATCGTTGATATTCTTCACTTTCGGGTTAATGGTCATTGTGGGAAGTGCCCGGCAATCGCGGCTAAGCTGCAGATTCACTTGTTCTAAATGATTTAGATAAATATGTGCATCGCCAAAAGTAATGACCAATTCGCCTGCTTTCAGGCCTGTAACCTGGGCTATCATCATATTCAGCAAGGCATAGGATGCAATATTGAAAGGCACGCCAAGAAAAACATCGGCACTGCGCTGGTACATTTGCAGCGATAGATTTCCATCGGCCACATAAAACTGGAACCAGGCGTGGCAAGGAGGAAGGGCAGCATTACCGGCAGCTACATTTTCAGCAAAAGTCTTACCCGCTTGCGGCAATACAGAAGGGTTCCAGGCTGCAACAATCATCCTTCGGCTGTCAGGAGATTTCTTGATTTGTTCAATTACAATGTCAATCTGGTCAATGGCTTCATTATTCCAGTTTCGCCACTGAGCACCATAGATTGGGCCTAAATTTCCTTGTTCGTCAGCCCAATCATTCCAGATTTTCACCCCATTTTCATTTAAATAATTAATATTGGTATCACCTTTCAGGAACCAAAGCAATTCATAAATAATTGATTTTAAATGAAGCTTTTTGGTGGTTAGCAAAGGGAAACCTTCAGCCAAATCGAAGCGCAATTGGGGCGCAAACAGGCTGATTGTACCTGTTCCGGTCCGGTCAGTTTTACGCGTTCCGCTATCGAGTATTTGTTTCAGTAAGTTATGGTACTGTTTCATTTTTCTTTATTTAACCAATCAGGAAACCAATCATTGTTGCTGAAAGCAGCGAAGCTATTGTTCCGCCCAGTAATGCACGCATTCCATATTTGGAAAGCAAGACCCGTTTACCGGGAGCAAGTGAACCTATTCCGCCAATCTGAATTCCGATGGAGGCAAAATTGGCAAAACCACAAAGCATATATGTTGCCATGATGATTGACTTTGGGTCGGTGAAAGCGCCCGCTTGCTTTAAATCGGCCAAACTAACGTAGCCAATAAATTCCGTCATGATGATTTTTTCACCTAAAAGCCTTCCTACCAAAGTAATATCCTGCGCATTAACCCCAATTAACCACATAATTGGCGCGAAAAGATAACCCAGGATAAATTGCAGGGAAAGTTCATTGTATTTGCCATCAGTAGCATTTTCAATCCAGGAATTCAGGTTAGCCAAATCGCCTATTTTTATTGAAATATAATTGAACATGGCAATAAATGCGATAAAAACCAGCAACATGGCTGCCACATTCACAGCCAGTTTCAAGCCTTGTGT
>DATCTB010000254.1:0-2772 GCA_036568185.1 Bacteroidales bacterium
AAGCCGTATCCCAATGGGATTGGCTATTATCGGTGGGTTAATTTTTTCATTGATCTTAACACTGTACATCATCCCCGCCCTTTATACTTTTATTTCCAGTAAATCACCCAAAGTGTATGTTGAAGAAAAAGCTGATTAATATAGTGTTGATTTTCGTTGCTTTGCTTGCCGCGAATAATTCTTATTCGCAGGAAGTATATAACCTGAAAATGCTGATTGACAGGGTGCTTGAAGAAAATTACCAGGTTAGGATTCAGAGAAATTTGGAGTTAATAACTGAAAACAACAATACGCTGGGCAATGCAGGTTTTCTGCCAGTAGTTGATGCTGAAGGCAATGCTACACTTAGCTACAACAATACGAAGCAAGAATATTCATCGGGTACGACAAATGAGGGCATCAATGCCAAATCAAACTACCTGAACGGCTTGGTAATAGTGAACTGGACAGTTTTTGACGGCTTTAAAATGTTTGCCAAAAGAGCACAACTCGATTTAATCCAACAGCTTGGGGCTGTTAATACCCGTTACTTTATTGAACAAACAGTTGCAGACGTTACCTTGGCTTATTACGAGGTTATCCTTCAAAAAGAATTGCTGGAAAATTACCGCAATACGCTTGAAATTTCGCGTTTTCGCTACCAGCTTGAAAAGAAAAAAATCAAAGTTGGTTCGGGAAATGCCTTATTGTATAACCAGGCTTTGGTTGATTACAACAATGACAGCCTTACAGTCCTTGAAACCGAAATGGTTATCAAAACACTGGAAATCAGGATTACCCGTTTTGCAAACCTCGACCCGGATAACCCATTGTCACTTGAGAAAGTTGAAATATCACCGGGTTTAATTGGAAACAAAGACAGCCTGGTTGCCCAAGCCATTGCCGCCAATCCTGAAATTAAACAATCTATGCTGGAAGAAATGATAGCAGGGCGAAATGTGCAAATTGAAAAGGCGGATTATTATCCAACAGTAAATCTTTTTGGGCAATATTCTGGTACAAACCAAAATAATGAAGTAGGTTTTATGCTTCAAAATAAATCCTATGGTCCTATGTTTGGCATTTCTGTTAGGTTTAATTTATACAATGGCGGAAACGACAGGAGGGAAGTGGTTAACCAGGAAATTGTTGAAGACAATACAGTTCTGAACAATGAAAATACTGTTAGCCTGATAAAAGCCGCAGTAATTGAAAAACATTACCATTATAATGCACTGATGCAGCAGTTTCAGCTGGCTAAGGAAAATGCCATGGCAGCTCAACGTTCGCTTGATATTGCAACGTTGCAATTTCAAAATGGAACCATCAACGGTTACGATTTCCGGCAAACCCAGCTCACCCTAATAATCGCCAACAACAAAGCAAAGCAAACCGGTTTTAGGATAAAAGCTGCTGAAATTGAATTGAACCGGCTTACTGGTGATTTGCTTGATGCTTATTTGCAGTAAAATTATTTTTGAGAATGGAAAACCAACGCTTGCTTTCTTTGGATGCCTTTCGTGGTTTTACCATTGCAGCCATGATTTTAGTCAATAACCCGGGAAGTTGGGAGTATGTTTATCCGCCCTTGCTTCATGCTGAATGGAACGGGCTCACACCAACTGATTTGATTTTTCCGTTTTTCCTGTTTATTGTTGGTGTTTCCATCGTGCTTGTGTACACTAAAAGGCTTCAGCAAGGTTTTTCAAAAAAGAAATTGATTCAGAAAATTATTTTTCGAAGCTTTAAAATATTTGCGGTAGGAGTATTGTTATCCATTATTATGAACCTGAATATTACCGAAATACGTTATGCCGGTGTGTTGCAGCGGATTGCAATTGTTTTTTTGGTGTGTTCAATTTTTTATTTGTATTCTGGTTGGAAAACCCAGGCTTTTGTTGCAGCGGGCTTGCTTCTTTTTTATTGGCTGAGCATGGCATTAATACCTACTCCGGGTTATGAAACAGCTATGCTTGAACCTGGAATTAATTTAGCAGCCTGGATTGACAATATATTATTGCCCGGTCAAATGTGGCAGGGAACCTGGGACCCGGAAGGTATTTTTAGCACTCTACCGGCTATTGCTACCGGAATTACAGGAATGCTTGTTGGAAGATTATTACTTATCGAAATTCCCCGCGACAGAAAAGTTATTTGGCTTTTTACCCTCGGTTTTGCTGCGGCTGTCCTTGGTTTTATGTGGGGCTGGATTTTTCCACTAAACAAAAATCTATGGACCAGTTCCTATGTTGTGCTCACTTCCGGCTTGGCAGCCTTGACATTTGCAGCCTTGTTTTTTATGGTTGATATATTGGGGTATAAAAAAAGTGTTTGGGTAGGAATCGTTTTTGGCGCCAATGCCATTGCAATTTATGTCTTAGCCGATTTGCTGACTTTCGTTTTTTATTCTACTGATATTGGAGGAGCAAGCCTTAATCAGTATTTCCTGAACTTTTTTGCTTCAATAGGTTTTAGCTTGCAGTTTGCGAGTTTTGTTTATGCACTTTTTTATATTGGCATTAATTTTATCCCGGCTTATTTTTTATACAAAAAGAAAATTTTTATCAAACTTTAAATAACAATTGAAGACTAATAAAGAATAACAATTGAATGGCTATCGAATGACAATTGAATGACCAATTCACTCATTCCTACTCCCTAAGCCTCTTCTCTCCTCAATTTGCTCTTCCTTATTCCGTAAGTAAAATATATTACCAGCCCAACAGCCAGCCAAAGTAAAAATCGGAGCCAATTGGTGATGCCAAGCTCGGTCATCAGGTAAAGGTTTGTCAG
>DATCTB010000255.1:0-6828 GCA_036568185.1 Bacteroidales bacterium
GACCAATAAATATGCGGAAGGATATCCCGGAAAACGTTATTACGGAGGCTGCGAAATTGTTGACCAAAGTGAACAACTGGCCATTGACCGCGCCTGCGAATTGTTTGACGCCGAATATGCCAATGTTCAGCCTCACTCAGGCGCCCAGGCCAATATGGCTGTTTTCCTGGCTTGCCTGCAACCCGGCGATAAATTTATGGGCCTCGACCTTTCTCATGGTGGCCATCTTTCTCATGGTTCGGCTGTGAATACTTCTGGTATTTTATACAATCCAATTGCTTACCGAGTGAAGGAAGAAACCGGCACAGTTGATTATGACGAAATGGAAGAATTGGCTTACCGCGAAAAACCAAAAATGATAATTGCCGGTGCTTCAGCTTATTCCCGCGACTGGGATTACGAGCGCATGCGCGACATTGCCGACGAAATTGGGGCTATTTTAATGGCCGATATTGCGCATCCGGCAGGATTGATTGCAAAAGGAATATTGAACGACCCGATTGAATTTTGCCACATCGTAACTACTACAACACACAAAACCCTTCGAGGGCCAAGGGGTGGAATGATTTTAATGGGCGAAGATTTTGAAAACCCATGGGGACAGAAAACGCCAAAAGGTGAAATAAAAATGATGTCTGCTTTGCTGAATTCGGCTGTTTTTCCTGGAATCCAAGGCGGTCCGCTAGAGCATGTGATTGCCGCGAAAGCTGTTGCTTTTGGCGAGGCTTTGACTGACAGTTATTTTGAATATATGTTGCAGGTGAAAAAGAATGCCGATGTAATGGCAACTGCGTTTGTAAACCGGGGTTATAAGGTTATTTCAGACGGAACCGATAACCATCTGATGCTGATAGACTTGAGAAGTAAATTTCCTGAAATCACAGGTAAAGTTGTCGAAAATACACTTGTAAAAGCCGACATTACTATCAACAAAAATATGGTTCCTTTCGACAGCCGTTCGCCTTTCCAAACCAGTGGGCTGCGTGTAGGTACTCCGGCCATTACTACCCGTGGGCTGAAAGAACAACACATGGAACCCATTGTGGAATTGATAGACGAAGTAATTAGCAATATCAACGATGAGAAAGTGCTTGTTGCAGTGAAGTCCAAAGTGAATAAAATGATGAAGGATTTTCCGTTGTTTGGGTATTAGAATTTACTTTTGAAACACATTTCCTGACGCCGGCTTAATCTGTCGGCGTTTTTTTTATCTATTTTAATCAAAAATAATTTTCCAACGTTTTCGTTTGGTATTTATGCAAATCAGAAATAATGCTAAAAAAATTCAAATTTTCTTCCATTTTATTACTAACGGGAATTCTATTTCTTTCTTTTTCCTTAAAAAATGAAAGGTACACCCAAACTGATTATGGCCCCGCAATAGAATGGGCACCTTCCGTAAAACTTGAATGGTCAGACTTCAAGGCAAAGGAAAAAACCACCCCGGGATTCGCGGTAGCAACTTCCACTTGCGGATTTGGTTTGGAGAGTGTAACCATAGATGGAAAAACTGCTCACAAAATTTTTGTCAGGTTTTATTGCGACGAATCGTGGCGAAACTCAAACGTCGATATTCAAGCAGTGCTTGACCACGAGCAGCTTCATTTTGATATTTGTGAAATTTACGGCAGGAAGCTTTACAAGGAATTGTTGAAATTGAAAAAATCGGGCAAACTAAACAATGATAAAGCTGAAACCATTTATAACAATATGATGAATGCCTACAACGATTACCAGGATTTGTATGATTACGAAACCGATCACAGCACCAATGGCAAAAAACAGCAGGAATGGAATGAAAAGGTAAAAAGGGAGTTGGCTTCATTGCAAATGTACTCAGATTACAAGAATTTTTAGAGGAAATTGGCGAAGAAAACAATTAATGCGTCTGGAAAAAAGGGTTTGTTAAAGGAGGTTATTTAGTTGTTTTTCAGTGTTTTTGAGAAAAGAAAGTTAACCTATAATTAGAATTTTCACTTAACCTTCTGAATCAATCAGTTTCCGACTAAATTTGCTTTTTATTTTATAAAAAATGAAAACAATTTATATAGTTCGTCATGCAAAATCTTCCTGGGATGAACCCGGGTTAACCGACCACGACCGGCCTTTGATTGCAACGGGAATAAAGAAAACAAAACTGATAATTGATTTTTTAAAGAAAAAAAATGTTTTTCCCGACTTGATAATAACCAGCTCAGCCATGAGGGCAAAAAACACTGCATTTCTGGTAGCAAAAGATCTTGGTTACCCGCTTGATCAAATTATAATTGATGAAAAAATGTACCATGCCTCGCCTGATTCAATATTGGACGAACTTTACACTTTAAGCGACGATATAAGTTCTGTAATGATATTCGGGCACAACCCTACCCTCACTTATCTTGTAAACCAATACCTTGAACCGCCCATCATCAACCTACCGACTTCGGGAGTTGTCGCTATTGAGTTTGCCACAGAAAAATGGACAGAGATAGATGCATCAAAATACCGGAATCGGTTCAAAGTATTCCCTAAAATGCTGAGATAGAAAGGGGTATAAGGGTATAAACTTTATAAGGCAAACAGGAATTGAAGTATAACAATTTGTCATTAAGAAAATAGTTAGTTGCCAATATTTAGAAGTTCCTTTTCCGGGTTATAAATTTTGGGCTATTTTTAAGGATTCATTTTCAAAAATCAAAATCAATACTGCTTTAAATACAGTTGCATATGGCCAAAAAAAATAAATATATCAACCGGGAAGTTTCGTGGCTGCACTTCAACGAACGAGTGCTGCAAGAGGCAATGGATAAACAAAATCCTCTTATTGAAAGATTGAAATTCCTGGGAATTTTCTCAAACAACCGCGATGAATTTTTCAGGGTGAGGGTAGCAACCATCAAACGGATGATTCAGTTGGAAAAGCAAAAAGAAGGGAAGGCCAAATTCAATCCTGTTGTGGTTTTAAAAGAAATCAGGCAGATTGTTGAGGAGCAGGAAAAGAAGTTTACCAATACTTTTTTTGAATTGAAAAAAGAATTGAAAAAGGAAAACATCATTTTTCTGGATGAAAATACGCTGAATGAAGAACAGGGCAGATTTGTTCAACAGTTTTTTCACAGCGAAGTGAGGCCTTACCTATTTCCAATTATGTTGAAAAACATCAGCAATCCAGACCGTTTGCGAGATAATTCGATTTTTTTAGCAATTCATTTGCAAGATTCTACTGGCCAAAATGATGACGATTATTCCCTCATTATGGTTCCTACGGACAATGTTCCCCGTTTCATTCAATTACCAAATGAGAACAATAAGAAATTCATCATCTTCCTCGACGATATTATGCGTTACTCAATTGGCGAAATTTTCAGGCCTTTTGGTTACGACTCTTTCAATGCATACACCATTAAGTTTACACGCGATGCTGAATTGGATATAGATAATGATTTCTCGAAAAGTTTCATCGAGTTGATGAGCGAGAGCATTAAAAAAAGAAAAAAGGGCGCACCAGTTAGGTTTGTTTACGACAAGGAAATACCTGAAGGGATGCTGCAACAATTATTTAACAAGCTGAACATTAGCGAACTTGACCATTTGAGGGGAGGCGGCAAATACCACAACTTCAAAGATTTTATGTCGTTCCCGAAAATTGGAGCAAAAAGATTAAACTATGATAAGTTAAAACCGCTCAAACATCCCCTGCTCCCGCCTAACACGAATATTCTTGATGTAGTTAGCCAGCGGGACGTCATGCTGCATTATCCTTACCAGTCATTTCAATACATAGTTGATTTGCTTCGCGAAGCAGCCATTGACCCAAAAGTAAAGGCGATAAAAATGACTTTCTATCGTGCGGCTAGAAATTCTAATGTTATAAACGCACTAATCAATGCTGCCAGGAATGGGAAAATGGTTACCGTTTTCCTTGAAATTCAAGCCCGCTTCGACGAAGAAGCCAATATTTATTGGGCTGAAAAATTAACTGAGGAAGGAGTAAAAATCATTAAAACTTTACCCGGATTCAAAGTTCATGCAAAATTGATGCTTATACGCCGGAAGGAAGGCGGACAGAATATTTATTATACCAACATCAGCACAGGAAACTTTAACGAATCCACAGCTAAAGTTTACGCCGATGACAGTTTGCTAACAGCCAATCAGGAAATTGCCAATGAAGTGAACATGCTTTTTCATTTGTTCGAATCACCCTATAATCCTCCTCGATTCAGGCATTTGCTGGTAGCCCCTTATTCTCTTAGAAACCAATTGGTTAAACTACTGAATACAGAAATCAGGAATGCAAAAGCCGGAAAGGAAGCATGGGCAATATTGAAGTTAAACAGCCTGGTTGATGAAAAATTAGCTTCAAAATTATACCAGGCAGCGGCGGCGGGTGTAAAGCTTGATATTATTTGCCGCGGGATTTGTGTTTTGAAACCTGAATTACCTGGTTTAAAAGATAATATGAACATCATTAGCATAATTGATAAATTTCTTGAACATTCCCGGCATTTCGTTTTTGCAAATAATGGCAAACCAAAATTTTTCTTCGGTTCAGCCGACTGGATGGTAAGAAACCTGGATCATCGTTTTGAGGTTCTGTGCCCGGTTTACGACGAAAACATAAAATCTGAAGTAATGGATATGCTCCAAATCCAACTGGCTGATAATGTTAAGGCAAGGTTACTTGGGTCGAGTCATATTAACCAATACAAACCTTCCGGTTCGAACGAAAAAGTTCGTTCACAATTCGCTCTTTACGATTATTTTAAGGAAAAAGCTATTGATAAGTAATTAAGTTTTTTTTCTTTTTTCCTTCAGTCCGGTTTTTTTGTAATATTGATTTTTTGAAAATTATCCCAAAGAAAACGCGCATTTTCAAATTTGTTTTATGGAAAAAATCAACACTTCACCCGAAAGGGGCAATTACATCCTATCAATTTCAATCATCGGCCTGCTGTTTTTTATTTTCGGATTTGTAACCTGGCTCAATGGCATATTGATTCCTTATTTGCAAATTGCTTGCGAACTCACCAATTTCCAATCGCTGTTCGTAGCTTTTGCGTTCTACATTTCATACACAGTTATGGCTTTGCCTTCTTCCTGGGTTTTGAAGAAAACAGGTTTCAAAAACGGAATGTCAGTTGGGCTTTTTGTGATGGCAATTGGAACACTAATTTTTCTGCCTGCTGCCCAAACCCGCATTTATGGTATTTTCCTGATTGGATTATTCGTCCAGGGAACTGGGCTTGCCATATTACAAACCGCTTCCAATCCCTATATCACTATCATTGGCCCTCGTGAATCTGCTGCCCGCCGCATCAGCATTATGGGCATTTGCAACAAGGTCGCGGGTGCTTTGGCACCACTTATCCTTGCCTATTTTATATTAAGTGATGGTGATGCTTTTGTTGAAAATCTTGCCACACTTGAGGAGGCAGCCAAATCACTAGCACTTGACGGATTGGCTGAGCGGGTTATTTTTCCGTACATGGTAATGACAGCAGTACTTGCCGTGCTTGGCTTGATGATTAGATTTGCACATTTGCCGGAAGTAGAAGAAGAACAAGACAAAAATCTTGCCATTGATAGTTCTTCTAAAACAAGTATTTTGCAATTCCCCAACCTGGTATTGGGTGTTTTAGCCCTCTTCCTATATGTTGGTGTTGAAGTAATTGCCGGCGATACCATTATCCGCTATGGCATCTCTTTGGGTATCCCCATCAATACGGCAAAACTCTTTACCTCCTTCACTTTGGGCTCGATGATTTTGGGGTATATTCTTGGAATATTTTTAATCCCAAAGGTAATAAGCCAGCAAAAAGCCCTGCAAATTTCGGCTATTCTAGGTGTTCTGTTTTCATTGGGAGCAATTCTAAGCCCACCAGTTGCTTCGGTAACTTATGTTGCCTTGCTTGGACTGGCAAATGCCCTTGTTTGGCCGGCAATCTGGCCTCTTGCTATTCATGGGCTTGGAAAATTTATTAAAACAGGCAGTGCTATGCTAATTATGGCAATCGCCGGAGGGGCTATTCTTCCCTTGATTTGGGGAAAGCTAGCTGATATTTATACTTCGCAGGCAGCTTATTGGATAATGGTTCCCTGCTACCTTTTTATTTTCTTTTATGCGCTGTCATGGCATAAAATGACAAGCTGGAAATAAGTTTTCAAACATAAATTATTACAATTGAATCAATTATCTATTTTTTTAATAATTGTTAATAACTTCTTTTCTAATTTTTTTATAAAATTTTTACTTTTGAAATATCATAATTAAGGCTACTATTAATTGATTTAATATTTGGGATTTTTAATTTATTAGTTTTTTCATGTGTAATAAAAAGTTCAGGTTAATAAGCCTGAACTTTTTTTGTGGTACCAGGTAAAGTCTTCCTGCAAAATAATTATCCATTAGTGTAATACAATAAATATTTATATCCAATAATGGAATTCCTATATAGTATTTAAATATTATTAAAACTACAAAACGCTGAATTACAGACTAATAAATTTTTTGGCATAATTATTATAGATGTCGGTGCGACCCATTTTTTTTCAATTTATTAATCTAATTTATAAAAACCCATTATGAACAAATTATTTTTAATGCTAATAGCAGTTTTATTCATTTTCACTGCATGCCAAAAAGAACAAAATGATTTAAGTCCTTCCGAAGGTGGAATTCTTAAAGTTACCCAATCCATTACTACAAACATGATAGCCGGTGGTGGAAAATATGACAAAAATGGAACCGGTACAATTGTTGGCACTGTAACGCAAGAAATTGTAGGCCAAAACGTGGAAGTAACTTATCAAATAACAGAGCCTGGCTGGATAATAGACGAAACA
>DATCTB010000256.1:0-2839 GCA_036568185.1 Bacteroidales bacterium
CCTGAATTTGAAGACCAGATTAAAACAGTAAACCAAACATTAACAGAAATAGGAGCCGGAGAAAAGCCTGTAATCATGGTGTTTAATAAAATTGATGCGTATCATTTTATTGAAAAAGAGGAAGATGACTTAACTCCTGAAACTGAACAAAATATGACACTTGAAGATTTGAAAACAAGCTGGATGGCAAAGGACAACCACCCTTCCATCTTCATTTCAGCCAAAACCAAAGAAAATTTTTACCCTTTCAAGGAACTTCTGTACAAGCATATAAAAGAGATGCATGCCGTTCGCTATCCCTACAACGACTTTTTGTATTAATTTACCTGATTTAAACCCTGTTATGAACCATTTCTTAAAAAACAATTTCCAAAAATTATTTTTTACGGTATTTATCAATTTGGTTTTGATGGCAACTTCCTTATCAGGACAGAACATTCTGAAAGTGAACAAAAAGGAAATAAAATGCGGCGACACAATCCAGGTTTTTTTCGAAAATAAATACTCTGGCAACCAAATAAAAATTATTGATCCGCTTGGAAATGAATTTATTATTGATCCGGTAAAGGATAGCGAAGGCAGCAGCGTCAGTTTTGTTACTGATGAAACCCGAGGATTTCTTACAGATGACTGGAACAAATATTCGATATATTTAGTAAATAACAGCAAGCTGATTGATAGCACTTTTGTACGGCTTGCCGATTCTGAAAAAATTCTTTATTTCACCATTTTTATTGATGATGTTGGGCCTTATGGTTATATAAATGAAGAAGATTATAACTGGTTCAAAAGCAAAGGCGGCAAATTCAATATTGGTTACATGCAAGATGATTTCGGGATGGACGATCTGAGTTTCGTGCTGAATAAATATTCTGACCCTACGGATTTCATTTTTCATCATTTTCACGCCCAACGATTTTCAGGTAACCAAACTTTGCTGAAAATATACCAGTTTACACGCTGGAAAGATTTCAAAACTTCAATCGGCGATATACTGGGTATTGAACTTCGCGACAGGCACTTTATTCTTGCCGGTTTTGGATTCAGCCTGCTTGTCTTGTTACTCATTTTTATAATTTCCAAAAAGAATGCTACCAGGATTGCTGGGCTTGTCATCATTATTTTACTGAATTTAATTTTGTTCGGAATTATCTACACCTACAGTTACGTGATTGATGTTGACAAAAAAGAAGTGATGCTGAGCAACACAGAGTGGTGCAAAACTTTTTTGGAAAATAAAAAAGGTGAATTTGATAAAAACGGAATGCCTTATCCGCAGATAACCCGTCATGGCTGGACAGTTCCGCCACGTGGCCTGGGTGAATTTTATCTTCTTGAAATGGGCGTTCTTGCCGACCAAAGTTTGGAATACACTCCATTTTTGGAAAAAGATTTTTACCAGCAGGATCATGGTACGGAATTGAACAATGTATTTGATTATCATGTTTATACATGGCCTGAAGACCTGCGTTTTCCAATTCCATTTTATACCAATATGAATGGTGACATCAATCAATTATGGGACGGAAATGAAGCCAGGCGCGGTATCATTGAAATTCCAAGCTCGCATGGGCCGTATGCTACGCAGCCTTATGATGAAAGGTCGTTGAAGCTGTGTGATAGCCTGCCAAATGGTGCCCTGGTAAGTTGCTGGGGGCATCCGGGAAGAAGGATGGAAAATGCCAAACCTTTGCTGGATTATGTTGAGAAAAATTTCCAAATCCAACTGGTGAATGTAAAAGAATACCTCGATGTTTTTATGGCCAACAATCCTCGTCCGGTTATTATTGACACTGAAAACAAGCAAGCTTTTTGGGCCTATGTTGGCAATGGAAAGTTTGAAAAAATAGTTTCGTGCGACCTGGTAAGTTTTGAAACAAATGATTACCTGGCAAATTTCAAGAATGATCCGCCAATTCTCGTATTAAACAATAACGCTGATACTACCGCGATTACTTCCCGCTATCACCTGGAAAAAACGGAGAGTAATGTATTCATTTTCAAATTGAAAAAGTAAGGCAATTTCCCCATATTTATTTCTAATGATATACTTCCTTATTGTTTTTATTGTTATCATCATCGCGTCGGCTGTATTTTGGAATGCTATGTTGAAGGGTTTTAAAAACCTTGTCAGACAACATGATCGAAATCCATCAGATTTAGGAATAGCTTTTTCGGAAATAAATTTTAAAACAAAAAATGACCGAAATTTATACGGCTGGTGGATTGCTGGAAGTGAAAATGCGCCCTTGTTGATCCTGGTTCATGGCTGGGGGCGAAATTGCGGAAGGATGCTTCCTTACATTAACAAACTGCACAAAGAAGGTTATAATTTATTGGCTTTCGATTCCAGAAACCATGGTAACAGCGATAAAGACGAGTTTTCTTCGATGCCAAAATTCACAGAGGATATTTTGGCTGCCATAAATTTTGCTGAAAAGAAAAGAACATTTTCTTCAATTGGTTTGGTTGGCCTGTCCATTGGCGGTGCAGCCTCAATTTTTGCTGCCGCGAAGGATTCAAGAATAAAAAGTGTGGTAACTGTTGGTGCGTTTGGAAGTCCGCAGGAAGTTATGATAAAACCCTTGAAAGACAGGCATATTCCATATTTTCCAATTATTTGGTTACTTTTTAAATACCTGCAATACAAAATTGGGCTGAAATTCAATGAATTTGCTCCTGAAAATTTTATTTCACAAGCAGAGGCAAGCTTTTTTATCATCCATGGAACTGAGGATTCGACAGTAAATATTGACCAGGCGCACCGCTTGAAAACTGCCGCAAAACAAGGAAAGGCAACACTTTGGGAAATTAAAGGAAAAGGCCATTCAAACTGCCA
>DATCTB010000257.1:0-2444 GCA_036568185.1 Bacteroidales bacterium
ATGGATTATATTCCTTCAATAGTATGGTTTTTTGGAAAAACATTTTTCGTAATCTATATTATCATGCTGTTTAAATGGACATTCCCTCGCCTCAGAATTGACCAACTGCTTACGCTGGAATGGAAATATCTGCTTCCGATAAACTTATTCAATATTGTTTTAATTGCCTTCATCGTGATGATGGGCTGGTATTTTTAAAAAGAATTATGAACAGTTTCACCAAATATTTTTCAGATATATTCAAAGGGATTAAAACCCTGCTGACTGGCATGAGAGTGACCAATGGCTACTTTTTCAGCCCGAAAGAAATAGTTACCCAAAAATATCCTGAGAACCGGGCAACTTTGAAAATGTTCGACCAGTTTAAAGGCGAAGTAATTATGCCCCACGACAGCGAAAATTTTCACAAATGCACCGGATGCGGAATTTGCGAAATGAATTGCCCAAATGGTTCCATTCAGATTATTACCAAAAAGGAAACAACGCCGGAAGGAAAATCGGTGAAAGCGCTTGACGTGCATATTTACCACCTTTCGATGTGTACTTTCTGCGGATTGTGTATAAAAACCTGCCCTTCGGACGCCATTACCTGGGGACAGGATTTTGAGCACGCTGTTTTCAACAGGGACAAACTGACCAAAGTGTTAAACCAACCCGGTTCATCGCTTAAAAAAGAAGTTAAAGAAAAAGAAACAAAAGAATTATGAGCCTGTACGACATAATGTTCATCCTTTTCTCGGCTATGATTATGGTGTTTTCGATACTCACCATCACCAGCCGGAGAATTTTGCGCGCTGCTACTTACCTGCTTTTTGTATTGATTGCAACTGCAGGAATTTATTTTTGGTTGCAGTATGAATTTTTGGCTGCCGTTCAAGTCACACTTTATGCTGGCGGTATTGTGGTCATCATCATTATCTCCATTTTGCTGACACACCACATCCACCACAAATTTGAACCACCCGGAATGCTCAATCTTATTTCGGGCATTGCAGTTGGGGTGATTGGCGCTGCCATTGCCATCACCACTATTTTGAGTTATGATTTTCATTACGAAAAAACAGAAACGGCGTTAACTGACGTGAAAACGATCGGGACACAATTGGTGAACACAGGCTACAATGGCTATGCCCTGCCTTTTGAAGTAATTTCTGTGCTGCTTCTGGCTGCCTTGATAGGAGCTATTGTAATAGCAAAAAAGGAAACGCCCAAAACTGAATTAAAAAAATAACGGCTATGATACACAACATACCCATTCACTATTTTCTGGTTGTTAGCACGATGATGTTTTTTACGGGAGTTACCGGTTTCATCATCCGCAGGAACCTGATTACGATATTGATGTCGATTGAATTGATGCTGAACGCGGTGAATATCAATTTTGTGGTTTTTAACCGCTATTTATTCCCCGACCAATTGCAGGGGCATTTTTTCTCACTGTTTATCGTGGCCATTGCAGCAGCAGAAGCTGCAGTAGCCATCGCGCTTGTAATTAATATTTACAGAAAATACAGCTCAATTGACATTGGGGATGTTGACGAAATGAAATTTTAACAAAAAGTAAAACAAGCATTTATGAGTACTTTTAGTTATACAATCCTGATTCCCGCCATTCCGCTCTTTATGTTTTTGCTGATTGGGCTGGTAGGATATAAATTTAAACCAATTTATTCAGGAATAATTGGCACTGTTGGGCTAGGGTTTATCACCTTGCTTTCATACTACACAGCCATCGTTTATTTCTGGGGAAGCGGGCGTGTTGAAGCGGTAAACGAGGCAGGTGAACTGTCGTACATGTTCCAAACCATCATTCCGCATAATTTTGAATGGCTGACATTCTCACCCGGTTTATCCATTAAAATGGGCTTGTTGCTCGACCCAATTTCGGTGATGATGCTGGTGGTGATTACCACGGTTTCATTCATGGTTCACTTATATAGCATTGGCTATATGCATGGAGAAAAAGGTTTTCAGCGTTTCTTTTCATTCCTTTCGCTCTTTTCGTTTTCGATGCTTGGCTTGGTATTGGCAACCAATATTTTCCAGATGTATATTTTCTGGGAACTGGTGGGCGTTTCTTCTTTTTTGCTGATTGGTTTTTATTATACAAAACCTTCGGCGGTAGCAGCTTCAAAAAAGGCATTTATTGTAACACGTTTTGCCGACCTGGGTTTTCTTATCGGCATCCTGATTATATCTTATTATACCGGAACTTTTGATTTTGGAATTTTAACCAATCCTGAAACCTCACCGGTTGGTTCATTTGTTGGAACTACATTTATGGGAATGTCGGTGGTTTCGTGGGCTATGTTGCTGGTGTTTATGGGCGGTGCCGGAAAATCGGCTATGTTCCCGCTGCACATCTGGCTACCCGATGCTATGGAAGGCCCAACGCCTGTTTCGGCTTTGATTCATGCTGCAACCATGGTTGTTGCCGGTGTTTA
>DATCTB010000258.1:0-12755 GCA_036568185.1 Bacteroidales bacterium
TTTTGTAAAACCCATGCATCAGCAATTTATTGAGCCTTCAAAACAATTTGCAGATGTAATTATACCGCAGGGCGGAAATAACCGTGTTGCTATCGAAATGCTTGTATCAAGGATTAGAATCAATTTGCATATTTGATTTTAATGGGTTTTCGTATTATGATCTATACGTTTTCGTAAAATTTCTCTCCATTTCTGAAGTTTATTAATACCTGTTTCATTTTTTATTAAAGTGATAATGGTTGCAATTAATTTGTAATCAACATAATACAAATGTTGGCACATTAATTGGCTTATTGTAGAAACCTAATGACTCAAAATAATTAAAATATGTTATTTATAGCTATCGCGCTCTACTTAGTAACTACCTTCTTCCTGACCCTCATTGGAGTCGAAAGACAAAATGAAGGAGTCAAAATTTTTATTATCAGTTTATTGCTTACCCCTATTGCTGGGTTGTATTATATAATAAGCAGAAAAAAGAATTACTCAAAAATAAGCTACTATCATTGTGATCATTGCGACTATGTATTCCCATTGAAAATGAGAAATTGCCCGATATGTGAAGAGATTGGATACAAAGTCAAGCTTAAAAAATATGAAAGTCCCCATGAAATTGGACTAAAGATACCAGTTGTTGATTTCGCGTAAATGAAAAGACCTCACCTAATCGGTGAGGTTTTTTTTTGAAATGAATTTCAGAAATGAATTATTTGTTACGTTCTTTCAAATCTTTCTTTTCTATAAAATAATTAACAACGAGGCCTAAACCTCCGAACAAGAAAATCATTGAAAAATAAGAAGCTTCCTCTGGAAGTACGGTAGTTGCGCTCAAAATGGAGCCTAATAAAATACCAACGGCAACACCAATAAACAAAAGTCCAAATTTTAAAGCCTGCTGGCTCGTTTGCGGTTTTGTAATAAAAAATGAAGCGTCAACTCCTTTCTCAAGCATGGCCATTCTTTCGCTCTTTCGAACAAGAATAAAAATTACGTTATAAATAAAGCCAAAAATGATGGCTGTAACTAGGATGGGCACTATTTCTTCCATAACAATTTAAATTTAGAGTTTAATATTTATGTTTTGCCTTTAAGACGCAAGCATTTTATTTTGGTTACAAAATTTTATTTCTTATTTTTGAACACTTAATTTTCAATATGATACACCTGGTAACTTCTTCTAAGAAAGCATTCCTGAACATTAAAGAAAGGGATCGTTTTGTTTTTCATACGATTTAGTATGATAAACAAAATAAATTTCAATAATAAAAAGTTCGACAAATGAAGTTACCTTTTTCAGAATCGTATAAAATAAAAATGGTGGAACCCATCCGCCGAAGTACCCGCGAAGAGCGTGAAGAGTGGATTGAAAAAGCAAAATACAATTTATTTAATTTAAGAAGCAGCCAGGTTTTTATAGACTTGCTAACAGATTCGGGAACCGGGGCTATGAGTGACCGACAATGGTCAGAAATGATGCTTGGGGACGAAAGTTATGCCGGCGCTTCTTCCTATTATAAATTGAAGGAAGCTATTCAGGAAATAACAGGGTTTGAATATTTCTTGCCAACTCACCAGGGAAGAGCTGCTGAAAATGTTTTGTTTTCCGCTTTAATCAAAAAAGGAGATATCATACCCGGAAATTCACATTTTGATACAACAAAAGGTCATATTGAATTCAGGCAGGCACGTGCAGTTGATTGTACAATAAAAGAAGCGTTTAACACAACACTCGACCATCCTTTTAAGGGTAATGTTGATCTTAGAAAACTTGGCGAGGTTCTTGAAAAATATCCTACCGAAAAAATTCCGCTGATAATCATGACGGTTACTTGCAACTCTTCAGGCGGGCAGCCAGTTTCAATGGAAAACCTGAGGGCCGTTAAAAAAATTGCCGATCAATATGGTATTCCTGTTTATTTTGATTCAGCACGCTTTGCCGAAAATGCATATTTCATAAAAATCAGGGAAGAAGGGTATGCTGAAAAAAATATTCGTGAAATTGTTCGCGAGATGTTTTCATACGCTGACGGTATGACCATGAGCAGCAAGAAAGACGCCATTGTCAATATGGGTGGGTTTATTGGTTTCAGGCATAAGGAAATTTTCGACAAGGCTACGGTTTACAATATTCTTTTCGAAGGCTACATCACCTATGGTGGAATGTCGGGGCGTGATATGAATGCACTTGCCGAGGGTTTGTTTGAAGGTACTGATTTTAATTATCTTGAAACCCGTATCAACCAGGTTGCGCATCTCGGTAAACAATTGAAGGAGAATGGAATTCCGGTTCAGTTTCCCTTTGGAGGACATGCTATTTTTGTTGATGCAAAAAGGTTCTTACCAAAAATAAAAAAAGAAGAATTTGTAGCCCAAACTTTGGCTGTTGAGCTATATATTGAAGGCGGTGTTCGTGGAGTTGAAATAGGTACTCTGCTCGCTGACCGCGATCCTGTTACAGGCGAAAACCGTTATCCTGAACTGGAATTGCTGCGCCTCACTATTCCGCGCCGCGTGTACACAAACAACCACATGGATTATGTTGCTGCTTCGCTGATTAATGTTTTCGAAAGAAGGGACAAACTGACCCATGGGCTGAAAATAGTTCGTGAGGCACCCATCTTACGTCATTTTACTGTCGAATTAGAAAAGGTATAAGTCATTTGTCTATTTTTGGCCTTCATTAAATTTTCTACAATGGATCAGGAAAAAAAAGCCAAAAGATACGCCAGACTTTTCACTCAAATCAGCGAATTAATTGCAAAAAGCAGCAACAATCCAATTTCCAATATGGCTACTATTGTTGCCGTCCTGCATCATAAGATGGATTACTTTTTCTGGACGGGATTCTATTTGTTACAGAACGGAAAACTACAGGTAGGCCCTTACCAGGGTTCGCTGGCTTGCATTAACCTGGCAAAAGACACTGGCGTTTGCTGGGCTGGAATTAATACGAAAAAAACAGTACTGGTTGAAAATGTAGAAGAGTTTCCGGGCCATATAGCCTGCGATTCCCGATCGAAATCTGAAGTGGTTATTCCCTTGAAAAATGCCAAAGGCGAAATAATTGGCGTTCTGGACGTTGATAGCGAAAAGCTCAATTCTTTTGACAATACTGATGCAGAATGGCTGGAAAAAATTGTCGGACTTGTATATTCTGAATCAAGCAATTGATCGTGGCTTTAGCTCAAAATTAGTATTTTCGCCACCTGATTTTTTACTTATGCCAATAGCGCTCAACATTTTACTCATGCTTTGCCTGGCTTTACAGACATTTCCTACTTTTTTGGGTATAAAAAGAAACAGTAATTCCTTTGAATCAATTTTATTTGTGTTGATTCCGGTTGTAGCGCAAATTCTCTTCTTCTGGATTGGTCATCTTCTTGGAAACAATTTTTTTTACCTGATGCAGGATTTTAAAACCATTGTCGTTTTCATTGGTTTTTTTATTATCGGAATACGTTTTGTGGTTGATGCTTTTGCAGTTCGAAAGGGGAAACGAACCTTTAAAGCAGAAAATATTTTGCAGATAACGCTTGTTTCAATTGCCCAGTCAACCAATACTTTCCTGCTGGGGCTTCTTTTTTGCTTTTTTAATATAAATCTCCTACAAACCTTATCCTTTCTTGGCTTGGCAACTTTAATATTTTCCTTATCAGGAATTTTAAGTAATGCATCAAAAAGAAACCTTGCATTGTCTTCTTTATTAATTTTGTCTGGCGGAATTTTTATGATCCTCTCTTCATTTTATCTTGCTTTTTTATAAAAATTAATAATGAATAAAACAAAAACATTTTCACTGCTAATTATCTTTTTACTTTTATTTCAGGCAGTTTCAGCACAAATACCAGAAGGATATTACGACGATGCCGAAGGCTTGACAGGCGAGGAATTGAAAGCTGCTTTGCACGATATTATCAAAGACCATGTTGAGTACAGCTACGATGATTTGCGTGATTTTCTGCTGCGCGAAACGGATGAGGATCCCAATAACAGCAACAATGTGATTTTGTTTTATACCGGAAGGTCGCAGGATAAGAACACATTTGGTGGAAACTCCAACGACTGGAACCGTGAGCATGTTTGGGCTAAATCACATGGCGATTTCGGCACTACACCACCTGCTGGAACCGACTGCCACCACATGAAACCCACAGATGCTTCAGTAAACAGTACGCGTGGTAACCTTGATTTTGATATGGGAGGAAACCCGATTGCTGAAGCTCCGGATTGTTATTATGACAGCGATTCATTTGAACCGCGTGATGCCGTGAAAGGCGATGTTGCACGCATAATTTTCTATATGGCCGTGCGTTACGAGGGTGGAAACGGAGAGCCCGACCTGGAGGTGGTTGATTATGTGAACACTTATCCCAACCCTGAGCATGGGAAACTTTCAGTTTTGTTGCAATGGAATGAACAAGACCCGCCCGATGATTTTGAAATGAACCGCAACGAAGTAATTTATTCTTACCAGGAAAACCGGAACCCTTTCATAGATCACCCTGAATATGTGCAGGAAATATGGGGTAATCCAAGTGCAATATCCGAAAACGGAATTGTTAATATTGCTTGCTATCCCAACCCGGTTATCAGTGATTTGTATATTGAATTTTCGAAGAATACCAGCCTTTCTTATTCATTTTATTATTTGGATGGAAAACAAGTGAAAGTTGGAAGTCTGCAAGCAGGAAAATCAATGGTGAGCATGCTGGGAATGCAGCAGGGATTGTACATTTTGATGATTCATGATGAAGCCGGTAAAACTGTTGGCCAATACAAAATTCAAAAGCTAAATTAGGAGGAAATGGCAAAGCAGGCATATATAAGGATTACCAAGGAATTCAAATTTGAAATGGCGCATGCATTGATGGGCTACGATGGCCCATGCCGCAATGTCCACGGGCATTCTTATGAATTACGGGTTACTGTTGCCGGCCATCCTATTACGGAAGAAAACAATCCTAAACTTGGAATGGTGATGGATTTTGGCGATTTAAAAAAGATAGTTCGAGAAACTGTTGTTGATATTTTCGACCATGCCTTGGTTTTAAATAAAAAAATGCCATCTGCCCTGACCGATGAAATGAAAAAGCATTTTGGCCGAATTATCCTGGTTGACTACCAGCCAACCAGCGAATTGATGATTATTGATTTTGCTGAAAAAATTAAAAACAGGCTCCCCAGAAATATCCAATTGAAACATCTTTTGCTCCGCGAAACAGTTACTTCCTACGCGGAATGGTTTGCTGAGGAGAATTAAGATAAAACTTTTGAAAAGCTAAGACTAGCTATTTAAACGCATTCTGAATTACCTGATTTAATGGTAATTATGCCTTTCTTTTATACTTTTGTATCAAACCATTTAAATATATAAATATGAAAAAGATAAGTTTGGTATTCAGTATGTTGGCTTTAATTTTTAGCTCAGCATTTTCGCAGGAAACACTCTCTCCTTATTTTAAAGTTGCCGAACTGAAGGGTGAAAGCAAGGAAGTAATAGAACAGGTTTCAAAGGTAATTGAAGATGGTGGATTTACTATAATTGGCGAATATCACCCGGCCGAAAGCAACAAATTAACTGTTATCTGTTTTACAAATAATGAGTTGAAAAATCTCAGTTTGCAATTCAAGGATCGTGGCGCTCTTGCCAGTGTATTGAAAGCTGCAATTGTTGAAAAAGATGGAAAAAAAACACTCAGCATTTTGAACCCAGAATATATGTTCCTCGCTTATTGGGGTGAGCAATTGAAAGGGCAAAATGAAGAGTTGAAAAAAATGTCGGAAAGGGTGAAAAACTTATTCAGCGCATTTGGCACGCTTCAGCCATTTGGCGGAGAGGTTGCCGCAAAGGACCTTCCTGATTACCATTATATGATGATGATGCCTTATTTTGATGAACCCGTTGAGCTGGCTGAATTTGACTCTTTTGAAAAAGGCCTGGAAACCATCAGGAAAAATCTTGCCGCAAAAAAAGGAAATACGGTAAAAGTTTACGAGCAATTGTTTGCCAATGAAAAAATTGCTGTTTTTGGTCTTGGACTTACAAATAAAGAAGAAGGCGAAGCTTATTTTCTGCCAGTAATCGGAGAAGACAACATCGCCAACTTGCCTTATGAAATTATCCTTCAAGGGAAAACTGCTACCATCCTTCACGGAAAATACCGCATCGCCATTTACTGGCCCGAGCTTAAAATGGGAACTTTCATGAAAATTAGCAGCACACCGGGTTATATTGAAGATGTGATGGAGGGGTTGACGGAGTAAGATTGAGCTATAAGTTTAATTTATTTTAAGTTTTGTAGGGGATATCAAATATAACCCTTGTTCCAAGTGGATTCCCGATTTCATTTTTCAAGTCTTCAATTTTTAAAAGAATTTTTGTCTTCATTTTTTTATTAAGAATATTTATCCTCTCCAGGGTAATTAACGTGGCCATTGATTTGTAATTTTCATTTTGCAAGACTTTAATTTCCTGAGATTTCTGTCTTCCAATGCCATCATCTTCTACTTCAAAGTGAATTAATTCGCCATTTAATTTAAAAGAAATTTTCATATTTCCTTTATCCTTCTTGTGTCGGAATCCATGTTCAATAGAATTTTCGATAAAGGGCTGAGCCAACATTGGAGGAATCATTACAGATTCAACATCAATTCGTTCATCAATTTCAAAGGAATAATTAAACATATTATGGTAACGAACTTTCTGAAGTTCAAGGTAGTTTTCTATAGTGCTTAATTCTGATGCAAGCGGGACAAATTCTTCAGCTGAGCTATCCAGAATATTTCGCATTAATTTAGCGAAGCGAGCTAAATATATGTTCGCTTTTTCAGGCTTTTCATCAATTATATAGTTTTGGATACTGGCCATCGAGTTGAAGATAAAATGAGGATTCATTTGAGATCGAAGAAGTTTTTGTTGAATCATTATTTTTTCATGAATAGCTTTGAGCCGATTTTGCCTGAGATAGAGGACGATTAACAAAAAAAAGACAACTATAAAACCACCAACTGCTATTGATGTATAAAGCATTTGCCGGTTTCTTGTATACTGCAGCTCATTGTTTTTTTGTAGAAATTGAATTTGCTGTTCCTTTTTTCCAGACTCATACCGTTCTTCTATTTCTGAAATATGCTTGCTCATTTCTATATTGAAGATGGTATCTTTCAACGATATATAAGCTCTGAAATAGTGAAATGCCAATTTATTTTTACCTAAAGCAGTATAAATTTCCGAAAGCTTCATGGCACATATCATTTGTCTGTGTTTCAACCCAAGTCTTTCACATATATCAAAGCTGGCATGATAATATTCCAATGCTTGCTGATATTGTTTTTTATGAAGGTTTAGTTCTCCGAGTGAACTCAATATTTCAGCCTGTGCGTTAGGCATTTCCAAAGTATCATAAATTGTCTTGGCTTTTAGAAAGTAATTTAAAGCCAGTGAATTGTTCCCTTTTTGAAAAAAAAAGTTGCCAAGCGCCTCATTCACCTTTCCTAATCCAGGCTTATAATTGGTTTCAATATAAATTTTCTTGGCCTGATCATAAACTGATAAAGCCTCATCAGGTTGTTGGGTAGATAAGTAATGATCTCCCTGGCTAATCATAGCAGCTGCAATACCTTTTTTGTAACCTATTTGCTTGCTAAGGTCAATGGATTGTGAAAAAAAATCGAATGCAAGCTCGGCTTTGCCCCATTTGCTGTATAACTCACCTATTTTTAATAATGTAAAACTTTTGCTTTCATTAATAATATTGTTCCAGTAAGATGAAGATAATTTATCCCGTTTTGCATTGAGTTTTTCGTAAAAGATCTGTTTGACTAACAATGCAGAATCATACATTTTAATAGCATGCAGAAATTGTCCGTTTTGGGTATATAATTCCCCGAGTTTGTCAAAACTCATTGCGACACCTAATTTATCGTCTGCATCAGACCGCAACCTCACCGATAGCAGAAGGTCATTTTCCAAATTATCCAAATTACCTGTTTTTAGTTGAACCCCGGCTTTTTCTTCAAGTTGGTTTGCATAATTAATTGCCCATTCATTATAGGTGGGATATTGGCTATTCCTCAACTCTGGTTCAAAGTTTTCGACCAACTGGTTTAAGCATTCAATTGCGCTATCATGGTAGATAATTGCTGAATCTAAATATCCCCAGTGGTGGTAAGCACGACCAATTTTACCAAAGTTTTTAGCCAAATACATTTTTTTTATTATGGGTGAAATATTCCAGATAAGCATGCTGTCAATTACTTGATGACTCGAAGCTATTGCAAGTTGATAATAACCATGACGCGTATAGTAAGCAGGCAATTTACCAAGGGCTTCAAGTAAAGAATTTTCGCTATTTAGTTGGTTATAATTGAAATGATTTATTGCCAAATTAAAAAACTTTTCTGTAAAAATTCTTTCTTCTTCAGGTTCGAAACTTAGTTGAGCATACGAGCTAAGCCAGGAAAAGGAGCCAATATGAGCTAACCAGGCTTCTTCTTCATTCAATTCAGTAAGTGGTTTTTGAAAATAAACAAAAGCTGAATCAAATTGTTTTTTTGATTTATAGTTTGCAGCTATTCCAAACCACACTCTGTATTTAAGTGTCCAGTGCGTTTCCGGATTAAAATTTTTTTGAGCTGACATAAGGAGTTTGGTTGATTCATCCACATTAAAACCGGGCATATGATTGCTTGAAAGAAGAAGCAATGCCATTAAACGGCCGTTGATATAATTCAGACTATCAGCTAAATTAAGAGCCTTTTCAGCATAGAATTTCGACTCCTCAGGCTTCTTTTTTAAAAAAGAATATGAAATCTGGCACATCAAATAAACTTTTTCCCGTGCATCAGATGTTTGAATTAAAACTTTCAGACTGTCGGTATTTTCAATTGGGTTATAGAAGGATAAAGTACCATAAGGTATTTGCAGTATGGAGTCGTTTTGCGAAAACAAGCCAAAAGAAAATAACCAAAATAGCGACAGCCAAGAGCACCTCTTTATCATTATTAATACCACATTAAACCAACCTGTTAAATATTTCCAAAAGTTCATCTTTTTTTCTTGAAGCTACAGGCACTCGGTCCCCGGAATTCATTACCAGGAAACCGCCATCTCCTTTGTCGAATCTGGAGATAGCAGATAAATTTACTAAAAAGGATTTGTGTACCCTAAAAAAACCCTGATTTTTCAATATGTCGTCAAACTCACGGATTGGTTTAGTAAGAATAATTTTTAAACCGTTAGTCTGGAAAACGGTTGTGTAGTTTCCATCCGATTCAAAATAACATATCTCATTCAAGTAAACTATATGGATGCTTTCCTGCGTTTTCAAGATTATCTTTCGGAATTGTCGATTTTCAGAGTGCAATTGTTCTTCAAGAACACCTAATTGTGATATCATATCCTGCATAATCACCGTCTCAGCTTTCCGAATGGCATCTGACAAATCTTCTGGATCAACAGGTTTCAGAAGATAATTCAAGGCGCTATATTTAAAAGCTTTTACAGCATATTGGTCATATGCGGTTACGAATATGATTTTAAAATCAATGTGATCAAGTTTTTTTAAGAGATCAAAGCCAGTGCCATCATCCATCCGGATATCGAGTAATACCAAATCGGGGTGATGATTCTGAATAGCCGCCAAACCACTTTTCACGCTATTAGCCTTAGCAACAACATTCACCGAAGGGCAATACTTTTTTAGCATGCTCTCGAGGCTCTGCTGAATGTGTAACTCGTCATCTATGATGATGGTCTGCAGCATCTGTTCGGTTGATTTGGATTTAAAGTTAAACATTTTTTTTGTTTTAAGTATTTTGAGATATTAGCCCCAACTCCTTAAAGGAGATAGGGCTAATAGAGAGCTAATGATTTACAATTTGATTTTTGCTTATCCTACTGTATTTAGCGAGGAAATCAAAGAATTACAATTTGTTAATGAATTATATTTAAACTTCTTCGACTTCTTCAATATCACTTTCTGTAAATAGCTCTTTAAAAAGTTTGGCTTTTTCTATTGGGTCTTCAATTGACTCGACTATAGATAGTGCCAGTGCGTTCTTTTTATTGTAAAATTCCAACTCTTTTATTGAATTTTCCCTCAATTTAAGGTTATAGCAATCCAATGCAATTCCATGTCCAATCATTGCGTCAACAATGGCAGAAGAAGTATTTAATACTCTGTTTGTAACGTCCAGTATAATTCCTTCTACATTTTGTTCATTATATTTACTTTTAATTCCTTTTTTTATTGAAACTTTAAATTGTCTAGGTATGGCAGCTTTTTTAAATCCCTCAAAATTTAAAGCTTCAATGTCAATTGGCTGTAATTCCAACATCGACCATTTTTCATTTTTATAATCGTAAATATTATTGAGTTGTTGGTAGATGTTTTCAACAATAGTCTTTGTTTGCTTTTCCGAGATACCCATTTCTTTTAATCTATGTGGAAGCTCTGAAATAGAAATTGGTATTAACTCATTGTTGTTTTTCGGGATTAATACTATAACGTTTTTAAGAGAAATGATCGAGATATATTCCTGAACAACTTGTCTAAATACAAAATTCAATACATGACTTGTGTTGACATTTTTAATTTTTCTTTTATTGGTATTCATTGTTATTGTTGTGTCCGATTCAAAAGATTCGGTTTTAACCTCGTAGCATCTGTATTGGTTTGATTGATTTGTTTTGGCAGTTGTAAATTCTGAAAAGTTTGAAACCTGATCTGAAACTATCGAACTTAAAGACTCTGAGTTTGAAGAAAATCCACCTTCAGCACTCGCTTTGGCTTGTCCCCAAATGCCAATCGTTGAATAACTACCCTTTCCCTTGAACCAGAAATCACTTTCGTATGACTGGGCACTAGATCCTTCAACTATGCTATTGTTAACATTTTCACTGAGTGAATTTTTGAAAGTTTCTTCACAGGTAATGCTTGAGGAGTCGATTATATTTTCAGATTGTAATCGTGTACTTGTTTCGGATAAGTAATTTGAAGTATATAATTCTAATTCCTCACCAGGTAATAATGAAATAGTCTTAACTACTTTACCAAGACCTGTTTTTCCAGGATAAGTGAGCATCTTAAGATGAAATTGAAGAAAAATGGAGAATTCGTTATCTATTTTAAAAGAAATCATAGGATTTCTTTTAGGAACTATTTTCGATTCTTGTAATTCAGGTCCTTTTGTTCCAGCCATTAACTTTTTTGAATATGACAAATTACCTTGCTTATCTTTGACAATGTCAACAATAGCACCTGTTTTTAAATCTGTGTATAGAGTTACAATTGGTGTATTTAAAATATAAATGCTAGACAGAGTTGACGCCGGTAATTTCGGATTTTGAAGGTATTTAATAAGTTGTTCCTTTGAAATACTCAGAAATCCCGTGCCACGCTTAACTCTAAAAATGCTATCCGTATTTGCTTTCAGTATTCCAGGAAAGAATAGCAAAGTATTCTTTGAGGGCTGTAAAATTTCCTTTGCCAGCCAGACTAAAAAGTCCGGAATATTTTTCCATATCGGCAACTTTACAGGAGGCTTAGGAGGATTTGAGTCGTTAGATTTTCCTGTGTCCTCTGTTTTTTCAAATGGGAAACGCAATTCGATATTACTAATTAAATCGCGTTCTGTTTTTTGTGGCAAGTTATAATCAAGGATTAGACTTTTCCCTTTTTCATCAAGGGCTATTAATGGTTCTAAGTTTTTACATTTTGTTTCCATAGTATTAATTTGTTTAGTTTTTAAATATTGTTAATTAGAGATTTCTTAAGTTTCGGGTTGCCCACAAAGCTTTAATCATGATATCGAACCTGATTTTTGCAACGAAGTATGAAACAATCAAGAAAAAGAGCAACCCACCAAAGTAAGTCCAAGACAGTACTGGATTACAATTTGGATATTTGAAGATCAGTATTAAAGTGGATATGATACCAATTAAAAAAGACACCAGAGAATTGTTCGTTAGAAAAAATTGAGCAAGACAGCGCTTTAAGTGCCCTTGAGAATCTTCATCTTCACGCAAACGTATAAGTAACAGATAAAGGTGATTATATTCAAAAGTTGAATTTACCTCACATAAATCTTCATCACATTTACTAAAACCTTTTGGCAATTTTATTTTATAAGGTTTGCGGCCATACACTTTTAACTTAACAAAAAGCCTTTCCAACAATATGCCAAATGATTGTGTTAAAATCATGATTGTAATAGATATTGATAGCCAGATGAAGTTATCATTTACAGCGTCATGATCAACCATGCTTACACCAGGAATTACTATTTCGATGGCACCAAAAATAGCCGCTATTGTCATCATTCCTGGAATAATGGTTGCAAGTGCTATCCAAAGTGAAATGCTTAAAAAGGAGTTCATTTTTATTAATTCATTTATTTACAAAATCAGCCGGCAAGTTTTCATTTTATGAATTCCAGACAGGTCTCCCGACCATAATACTTAGTATTATAGCCGGGAGAACTATTTAGGAGTAGTATTTTAGTTTTTAAGTAGTTTGGTAGTAGTTATAGTATTTCCTGCCTGAAGTTTGATGAAGTAAATACCATTTGCCAGGTCGGCAGCTTGGTAGTTGAGCGTATGTGTTCCAGCCGGCAAATCAGCCTGGTAAATAACATCAACCTTTTCGCCAATCACATTGTACACATCAATTTGCACCCAAGTGGTTTTTTCAAGTGAAAATTCAATATTGGTTGAATGATGGAATGGATTGGGATAGGCTGTCAACGAAGTGTTG
>DATCTB010000259.1:0-4757 GCA_036568185.1 Bacteroidales bacterium
TCCTCGGCCGAATGACTTATGGTTTGAATAAATACAGGATTGCTATCAGCATAAACCGCAATTTTGGTTGAGGTTGATCCGGGGTTTATGGCTAATATCTGTATTGGTTCCATGAACTTAGAATTTCGGATTTCGGATTGGAGATTTCGGATTTTTTGGAATAGTTACATGAACCAAAATTAAATTCATTTTTTCGATTAAATAATCAAGTTCTTTCTTTTTCATTTAAAAATCTTCTTTTTTAATTCCGAAATCGCACCCCGATAGCTATCGGGGCCGAAATCCGCAATCTCCTAAGAAATTGCTGCAGCCAGAGCAATTGATAAAAATTTACTCTTTTCAGTATCACCTCTCGAAGTTAGAACAATAGGCACTTTTGCACCCATAATAACCGCGGCAGCTGTAGCTCCACCCAAAAAGTTCATTGACTTGTATAAAATATTTGCGCCATTGATATCTGGTGCCAAAATAATGTCAACATCGCCAGCCACATCGCTGGTAATATTTTTCAATTCAGAAGCTTTTTTCGAAACTGCACCGTCAATAGCCAAGGGGCCGTCAATAATACATCCTGTGATTTGTTTACGGTAGTTCATCATCGAAATAGTGGCAGCATGCATGGTGGCTTCCATCTTGGGGTTGATGGTTTCAACTGATCCCACGATAGCTACTTTTGGGTTTGGATTCCCCATTTTGTAAAAAACCTCAACTGCATTCTTAATAATTCCAATTTTACCTTCCAAATCGGGTTCAACATTCATGGCAGCATCAGTAACTCCAAGTAATTTATGGTAATACGGAGATTCAAATACAGCTACGTGGCTCAGCAAAGCTCCTTTTCTCAATCCCAATTCTTTGTCGAGTACCGCTTTCAACAATGTGCCAGTACTAACAAGGCCCTTCATTAAAATTTCTGCTTTACCTTTTCTGATTATCGAAGTTGATTTTGCTGAAGCTTCATATATATCGGGTAAGTCGATTAATTCAATATTGCTGATGTCGAAATCAATTTTCTTGCATATTTCAGTAATTTTTTCTGCATCACCAATCAGTATTGGAACGATAATTCCTTCTGCCTGGGCATTTTTAACGGCTTCAAGCACATCTTCATCGTGTGCGGCAGCTACCACCATTTTTCGGGTTCTTTTGCTTTTTGCTTGATCAACTAATTCTGAAAGGTGTTTTATCATTTTATTTTTTGTTAAAAATCTATTATTAGAAATGAGGTGCAAAATTACAATTTATGTAGCAAAGATTGGCAATGCATTGTTAATTTTTTAACGGAAGGGAAGTGAAAGCCGGAAGATCGAAGCCGGAAGACCGAAGAAAGAAGCAAGAAAGCCAAAATGCCTTTATAATTACTATTTCCCATATTTCACTTATATACACTCTCAACTTCAAATCGAAAAAAGCTGTAGTACAAAGTTTCTTAAAGAATGGGAAAATTTAATTTCAATCAACCTGATAATTCCTTTTTAACTTTAAGTATTTTAGACACTTTAAGTACTCGTAACTTTTTGAACTCGTAACTTTCCTTATTTTTGTTTCATGAAAAAACCTACAAAAGTTCTCTTCGTTTGCCTCGGAAACATTTGCCGTTCGCCAAGTGCTGAGGCGGTTTTTAAAGGTCTGGTTGAAAAAAATGGTGAAAACGATTTATTCGAAATTGATTCTGCCGGAACTTCAGATTACCACGAAGGCCAACCAGCGGATGAAAGAATGCAAAGACATGCTTTGAAACGTAAGATAAACCTCACTTCTATTTCAAGGCCATTTTTACCCGAAACCGATTTTGATAAGTTTGATTTTATTGTTGCGATGGACCAGCAAAACCTGAATGATCTGCGATTCATGGCCCGCAACCGAAACGACCTGAACAAACTTAGCCTGATGACCGACTATTGCAGCCATTTCCACCATAACCATGTTCCCGATCCTTATTACGGAGGAGCAGATGGGTTTGAACTTGTGCTGGATATTCTGGAAGATGCCTCTGAGGGATTGTACGAGAAAATAAAGACGCAAAGCGAGTAATGAAATTACGAATTACGGTTTACGAATTACGGTTTACAATGATTACCTATCGAATGACAACTGAATGCCCACCGAATGACTACAAATAACTATTAACTAATAACCAATAACTAGTAATAAGTAACCTTCACCTTTGGGTATTCTTCCTTAAATGATTCAATGTTCTTGTTGCTGATTCCTGTCCGGTAGCAAGTAAGGTCTTTTAGATTTGGTAAGTCTTCAATTCCTTTCAGGCTTTTGATTTGTGTATTATTCAACACTAGGGTTTCAAGGCTTGTCATAGTTTCAATGCCTTTGAGCTTTTTAATTTTCGTTCCGGCAATATTCAGCGATTCTACCCAAGTCATCAATCCCAATACGTCCAGGTCTTCAAGCGAAGTGTTTTCAAGGTTCAGGGTGGTGAGTTTGGTTAGTTTATCAAGCCCGCCAAGATTGATTAACGGATTATTGGGCAGAGAAAGCTCAGTTAAACTGGAAAGAGTTGAAAGCGGAAGAACATCCGAAACCCCGCAATTATCAATGGAAAGCTGTTTTATTCTTTTAAAATAAGTAAGTGGTTCCAAATTTTCTAGTGATGGGTTTTGCACAATGCTTATGCTTCCCAAATCAACCAGTGCCTGCAATTGTTCGCGGTTTGGTTCGCTTTCAAAATCTCCGGCTTTTGCAAACACTTTTCTCCAGGCTTCGTTCAAACTGTTCCACCACATATTCAAGTCAGTGCTTTGATACACAACTAAACAAGTTGGCAGGAATTCTTGCAAAGCCAACACATTTTGCTGGTTCACCTGCGTGCTGTCGCAATAAATTATTTGCAAACCGTCATTTTTTTGCAAAGGAAGCAAGTCGCTGATGCCGGTTTGTGAGCAATTAACCGCTTTCAAGTTCAATTGGTTTGCAAGTGGTTCGAGGCTGCTAACCTGTGTGCGGCTGATATTCAACTGGCGAAGATTTCCAAGTCCGCTCAAAGGCGAAAGGTCGGAAACCTTGGTATTGGAAATATTTAAAGTTTCGAGCCTGTGCATCATAGTTAATGGCTCAATGCCAGTAATGTCGGGGTTGTTGGCCAGGTTTACCGAAGTTTGGTCAACTATCATGTGCAGTTGTTCCTTCGAAATTGGCTCAGCAATATTCAGTTTGGTAAGAGCAATATTTTTCCATTCTGAAGGAAGCTCGCTCCACCATTGTTTCAGCGCTGCTGAATTATAAATAACCTCACTACCAGGGTTTGAATCCTGGAATTTCTCTGCTTTAGCCCTGTCTATCTTGCTGTTGTCGCAATAAATAAATTTCAGCGAACTGAGTTTATCAAGCGGGGTCAAATCACTAATCGGCGTATAGTCAGCATGCAAAAGGGCAAGTTTGCTCAAATTTGAGAGAGGGCTTAGGTTACTAATCGATGTGCTGTCGATATAGAGGTTTTGCAAATTGGCTAAGGTTTGAATTGCATCAAGGGTTGAAACCTGGGTTGAAGAAATATTCAAGTCAGAAAGTTTGGGCAATTTACTGATAGGTCCCAGGTCGCTGATGGCTAATCCTGACAGGTTCAACTGTTGCAGGTCTTCCAATTTCGACAAGGGTTCCAGCGAATCTGCCAATGTTCCTTTCAGGTTAATTTTATCCAGGTTCTTTAAAAAAGCCAATACTTCAATGTTTTTAATCCTCGTCCGTGAAGCATTGATTTCTTTCAGGCTTGACGCATAACGCAACGCATCGAGGTTGGTAACCCTGCTGCCCGAAATATTGAGTTTTTGTAAATCATTCAAATTCCTTAAAGGCGAAAGGTCGTCAATCACGGTATTGGAAATATTGATTTCAGTAAGTTCAGTCAACTCACTAAGCGGGTTGAGGTTTTGAAAATTCAAATCACCAGCAATATTCACCGCCGTGGCAGCCCTGAATTCCTGCAAAGTTTTATAAATTATAGCCACGTCAAACGGAAAACTATCGGAAGCCGGAACATAATGCACTGACTTCACTACCACGCGTTTTCCGAAATTTCGAGCCGAATCGCTGGCATTTATTGGATAAGTAGTATCGCCATTAAAAGCAATCATAGTATCCATCCTGATGTCTTCCGCCCAATGATTTATTGAAAAACTACTGTCACCTATGCCTGCAATTGAAGAAAATGGAATTGTATCATAAATAAGGATGGATTTCCCAAAATAATTTTTCCAACTGTCGGCCATTTGCTCCCACCAATTTCTTAATTCTTCGCGTTTGTTAGGCTGGGAAGTGTACATGCTCACAATCTTCAAATCCTGCTTTGCCGGGTCAAGGTTAATTTCAACATACCTCACCTGGTTGTTGCTCACCGAGTCGTTTTCAATGGTGATTCCCTGCAAATTCCGGTTCATCGATACCTTAAAATAAATCTGGCCATTTTGGTTGACAAGTTGTTCGGTTTTGATAATTTCAAAATTGAAAGTAACCGTTTTATAAAAAAAGACGATGTCTTTCAGGTAAGCCTGTACGTCTTTGTTTATAGGCGTTTCCCGGTGAGCGTCCAGGTCGTCTTCAACCTGCACTTTGTCGTCCAGAAAGATTTTCAAATAACTCTGGTTGATGATAATATCCTTGTCAGCCTGCGACTCGGATGGGTCGCCCAGAAAATTGAGTGTGCCTTGCAGGTATTGGATTATTTCGCCGCACTGCTCAGTATATTTTTTTACATCTTCAGGCGATAGGCTTGCCGCCTTTTTCTGCGCATGAACTGAAAAAAC
>DATCTB010000260.1:0-5674 GCA_036568185.1 Bacteroidales bacterium
TTCATTTTTCTGTGCCAGGTCGCGTTGCTGCTGAGCCTGTTTTGCCTGCCACAAACTAACTGCTGTTCCTCCAATAAGTGAAAGGGCGATAAGTAAAAAACTGATAACAGCAGTTTTGTGGCGGTGGGCAAATTTGGACAAGCGGTATTTAATATTCGGCGAAACTGCTGAAACTGGTAGGTGTGCCCTGAAATTCCTAATATCCTGCAAAAGAAAAGGCACGCCCGCATACCGCTTTTCAGGTTCTTCTTCGAGGCATTTTTCCAGGATTGCTTTCAGTTCAAAGTTGAGTGAAGGCGATATTTCGCGCTGCGATATTTTTTCTTGTAAATTTTTTCCTGTAATGCCTTCTCCCGATGCAGGTATATCTTGATAAGGAAGTTTTCCAGTAATTATTTTATGCAACAACATACCCAGTTGGAAAACATCAGTTGCGGCTGTCAATTGTTCTCCTGCAATTTGTTCCGGCGAAGCTATCAAAGGTGTGCCAACAAAGGCAAGCTGGCTCTGTTGTGTTGAAGTAATTGCGGTAGCAATACCAAAATCAAGCAATTTTACTTTGCCTTCATTGCCTATAAGGATATTTCCCGGTTTCAGGTCGAGGTGAAGGATGAGGTGCGCATGTGCATAAGCCACAGCATCAGCAACCTGTTCAAAGATGGCCAGGCGCTTGTTCAGGTTAAGGTTTTCAAGCGTTACATATTCATCAACCGGAACGCCATCAATGTATTCCATTATAAAATAAGGAACATTGCCGGCAGTAATACCGGCATCATACAAAGTTGCGATGTTTGGATGCCGGAGTTTGGCAAGAATCTGTTGTTCACCAATCTGGTGCAGCGATTCATCATCTCCAAAATTTCCTACTGAAAGGCATTTAATGGCAACCTGTTGTTCAAACTGCCCATCGGCTCTTTCAGCCAGGTAAACATTGCTCATTCCGCCTCTTGCCAGGAAACTCAGCACTCGGTAGTTTCCAACTTTTTCACCCGTCTTTAGTTCAGGGATTGGCTCGTCTTGTATTCCATTTAATACGTCTTGCTGAAGGTTTTTAAAATAATGGATGGCATTGCTGTTGTTGCGGAGCATACGCAGCAAAATGTTTTTCATTTCAGCATCCTGCTGGCAGCTTTTTTCTATAAATGCAACGCGTTCTTCATCCGGCAAATTCAGGCATTGCTCATAAATATGCTCAAGAAATTCAAGTGAATACCCCATCTTACAGAACGTTAAACTGGGGAAGGTTTACATAGAGCCAGTCGCGGGCTAACTGCCATTTGCGCTTTACCGTTGCCGGCGACACTTTCAGCGCTTCTGCCGTTTCGGCTATGCTAAGCCCCGAATAAAACCGGCATTCAACAATGCTCCCGTAAATCTGGTCTTTCTCCTCCAGCTTGGACAACATTTCCTCAAAATCAATCAGCTTTTCTGATGCCATTGATGACAGCACAATTTTCTCGCCCAATTCGTGCAGGCGGTCAGGCAATACGCCTGAACCACGCTTTGCCCGTTGTTTGTCACGGGCTGCATTTATCATAATCTGCCTCATGGCTTTCGCTGCAACAGCATAGAAATGTGTTTGATTTTCCCACTGGTTGTTGCCTTTCGAAAGCTTCAAATAGGCTTCGTGAATGATGGCTGTTGTATTCATGGTATCCATTCCATGAAAATTGAACCGGACCTTTTTAGCAATAGCGAACAGCTCGCTGTAAATAAGCGGGAAATCTTGCTTCAGAGCTTGTTGAACCCCTTCATTAGCGGATTCTTTGGATTGAGTTTTAATTTCAGATGACATCACTATAGTGTTTGTTTAGTCTTTGCCAAAACCGGATTTTAACCTTTTCAGCCGGGTAAAGATATTCAAATTTCTATATTTTCAGCAGGTATTAAGCCAAAACAGGAATGCCATTGCTATAAAATGGGGTATAGGGTGTATATGGTTTATAAAGGTAAGAACCGCCGCCGCTGCTGCACTTTTCCACGTTTCAGCATCTGAATTCAATTTGTTTTTCCAAAATAATTCGTTGAAAACGAAAAAGAAGTGGCATTCTCGTTACCGCTTCGCTAAACGAAGATGAGTGGTTTTTTATAATGAAAAACCGATATTGCCAAACAAAAAACCCCGGGCAAAAAATCACCCGGGGTTCCTAAAAAATATTGTTTTGTCTATGGCATCAATTCAGCCAGTTTATTTTGCAGTTCTTCACCTCTCAAATCTTTTGCAATGATGATGCCTTCAGGGTCGAGAAGAAGGTTATGAGGTATGGATTGAACACCGTATAATTTTCCGGCTTCGCTGCCCCAGTATTTCAGGTCGGAAACCTGTGGCCATGCAAGACCATCGTCGGCAATGGCTTTTTCCCAGGCGTCTTTGTCTTTGTCGAATGAAACACCAAATACATCAAAACCCTTATCATGGAAATTATTGTAAGCCAGCACCACATTGGGGTTTTCGGCACGGCATGGCCCACACCAGGCAGCCCAAAAATCAACCAGCACATAATTTCCGTTTCCAACAACTGAGGAAAGTGCCAGGGGGTTTCCTTCAGGTGTGTTGAGTGTAAAATCGATATATGGCTGGCCGACTGCAACTTTTTGCAAGGTATTCACACGGTCGGCAAGATAAGTAACATATGAGGAACCGGCTATTGATGGATCGAAGCTTGAAGTTGCCTGCTCAAGTTGTGCTAAGTCGAACAAATATGAATTGCTCATTATGATAAATGGAGAAACCACGCTTTTATTATTCGCGATAGCATAATCCAAAATAGAGGCTATGCGCTCATCTTCAAGCATATTGTACTGGTTTTCAATGATGCTCATGGTAGCAGTGTCGCCAATTTGTCGCGCAGCACTATAACGCTGACTCATTTCCTGCGAGCGTTCGTCAAATGTTGAGAGTGATTTATTGAAAGCAATAAATTCTTCTTGTGTTTTGGAACCTTCAATTTTAGCTTCTTTCAGGTTGGCAACGTCTGCAGTTACAGTAATTTCCCCCTGTTCAACAAACATCGGGATATAGCCATTGGTTCCTTCTATGGAAACATAATAAAACTCCGGAAGTTCCAGCATTCCTTTCACCACGGCTTTTCCTTGTTTCAGCTCTGCTGAATCTATTTTAACAAATTCGCCTTCTTTTCGTTGCTGCAATATTACCCAACCATCATCGGCTCCGGTAATATTGAAAGTGGCGGTGTAATTGGTTTTATCGCCCATGCAAGCCGTCATGTATATTGCTGTAAAAGCGAGTAATGTGTAAATAAAAAATTTTCGCATTTGGTTCTTATTTTTAATTAATGATTGCAAAACTAATAATAACAGAGAATAATAGGCAATTCGTAAAAAATTAAGTTTTCCGTGGGCTGAATAACAGCATGATTATTAGGATAATCAAGGTGCTGAGCAATGTTCCGAGCATGATACGGACAAGGGTGAAAAAGAAAAGCGAAAAGCTGAAAGCTTCAAGGAAAAACAATGTGAAATGGTGAATAAAAACCAGCACCAGGGTATAGCGGGCAAAGCTTCCTAAACCAACTTTTTTCAAATTAGGTTCCTCTCCCGGGCTGAAGTCAATATTTTTAAAAAATGTATTTCTCATCGCAGGCATCACAAAGGCCATCATCACTGTGGCAGCAGCATTCAGGCCGGGTGTATTAGTAAATATATCAATAGAATAACCGGTTATAAAGGACAGAATAAGCAGAAGGCTTTTGTTGATATCAGTTGGTAAAAGAAGTATGAATAGAATATAAACAGCCGGATTCAGATAACCACCAAGGTTTATATTGTTCAGGAGCAATACCTGCACCGTGATGAGCAAAACGAAGCGGATTATATTTTTAAAAAAAGCGTTATTCATTTATCGTTGACTCCTCAATTAGTTTGTCTTGTTCTTCTTTCAACAGGTTTTTAATCAGGTACACATGTTTCAGGCTGTTGAAATCGGTGGCAAATTTCAGGCTCGCATTTCCTAGCCCCTTGTTTTCACTTTCCAATTGTTCGATAATGGTTCCAATTACAATTCCTTGCGGGAAAATCATTGAGTTACCGCTTGTTACCAGCGTATCTCCTTCATCCAGACGCACATGTGAAGGAATATCAATCACTTTTCCTTCATGATAATCAGGCCCTGGCCAAATAACATTGACGAGCTGGCCGTTCTTAACAATGCTGGCACTGATGCGGGTATTTTTATGTAAAGCTGACATGATGTAAGAATAGTGTTCCGACACGCCGACCACAAAGCCAACAACTCCATCCGATGAAACTGCCGCCATTTCCAATTGCACACCTTGTTTGCTGCCTTTGTTAACCATAATGTAGTTGTTGGGCCTGTTTACGCTACTGCTGATTACCCTGGCTGGAATAGCCCTGTAAAGACTGTCTTTTAATACAGTAATCGTATCCGAAATTAGAAAAGAAGAATTGAGCTCGTTGCGCAGGCGGGCATTTTCGGCTGCCAGGCGTTCGTTTTCCTGTTTTAATGAGAAATAATTAGTGATATTGCTGTAGGAAGTATAAACTTTCCCGCTAATCTCATTGGTAATATTGTAAGTGATAGACTTGTGGTAAGAAAAGGAATTAACAAGTAAAACGATTGAAAAAATTTCAAGAATGAAGAAAAGCGTGACAAACTGATATTTCCATAAAAAAGCGAAAAGTTTACGCATTAGTTGTTAATTAATTCGCTGTTTGATATTTATTTTAAAAAGATTATTAACCGTCAATTACACTATTGTAATCAATTTTAATATTCATTTTCCCAGTAACAAACACCCTAATTTCTTTAACTATCTGAATTGCTTTTTCAACTTTATCTTTAGAAAGAAAAACAGTTTCATTCGGGTATCTTACCTCAACTGCATATCCTTGTAATTCTGATACGTTATCGTAGTATTTTTCAAAATCCGAATCTTTACTGTTGATCAAATCTAGTAAATATACCAAATCATGCGAAAACTTGAATTCAGAGGAAAGGAAAATCAAGTATGCCTTTAAGTATTTTTCAACAGCTTGCTGGCAATGATATGTAACAGTATCGAGATATTCAGGAATATGCAAATAAGTAATACTGGCAGTTCCTAAATCATGGTCTCCCTTAACAATCCAAAGTGAAGCTTGCTTAGTTTGTTCGCTCATATAAAGTCTTGCCTGTTTTCAACACTTCATTCACAAAACTATATTTATTCGCCATCGATTCGTCTACTTCTTTAGGTGTATAAACAATCAAATCAATAGGAATCATTGAGCCAAAAAGCATTTTTCTAACCTGCATGGTTCTTTGTGGCCTGGGAAGGTCAGATTTTTTAATTACGAATAAATCCAAATCACTGTCCTCGTTGGGATTGCCACTTGCGTAAGAACCGAAAAGAATAATCTTGTCAGGATTGTATCCTGAAGTAATTTTATTCACAATTTCCGATATTTTTTCCTGGGCAATCATTATTTAGTTTTGTTTATTCTACTTAATCAAGAAGGTGAATTTGTCAAAGTTTTTCAATGCAATTCCAGTTCCGCGGGCAACAGCACGCAATGGGTCTTCAGCCACATGCACTGAAAGTTTTGTTTTTTCGTGCAAGCGTTTATCGAGCCCACGAAGCATTGAACCACCACCGGCTAGATAGATTCCTGTCCGGAAAATATCTGCAGAAAGTTCAGGTGGAGTATTTTCAAG
>DATCTB010000261.1:0-13180 GCA_036568185.1 Bacteroidales bacterium
TTTGAAGCTAAATGTTTAGCCTCGCGTTCATCAGCCATGATATTGAAAATATCGCCTGCCTGGGGTGCTGATGTTAGCCCGAGCAAAACAACTGGTGTTGAGGGGCCGGCAGAATCAATAGGATGGTTTCTCTCATTGAACATTGCCTTAATTTTACCAAATACCGGACCGGCAATAATAACATCTCCCTTTTTCATTGTCCCTTCCTGAACAAGCATGGTGGCAACATAGCCACGGCCTTTGTCAAGTGAGGCTTCAATTACAGTTCCTTTTCCGGGCTTGTCTGGGTTTGCTTTTACCTCCAGCATTTCTGCTTCAAGTAAAACCTTAACGAGCAAATCGTCAATGCCGGCACCGGTTATAGCTGATATTTCCTGGGTTTGGAATTTTCCTCCCCATTCTTCAACCAGGATATTCATGGTTGATAGTTGCTCCCTTATTTTATCGGCATTGGCACCTGGTTTATCCATTTTATTAAAGGCAAAAACAATAGGTACGCCAGCTGCCTGGGCATGGTTAATTGCCTCTTTGGTTTGAGGCATCACACTGTCGTCAGCAGCAATTACAATAATAGCGATGTCAGTAACTTTTGCACCCCTGGCACGCATAGCTGTAAACGCTTCGTGACCCGGAGTGTCAAGGAAAGTGATTTTCTTGCCCGATTCAGTTGTAACCTCGTAGGCGCCAATATGCTGTGTAATACCACCGGCTTCCCCAGCTACAACATTGGCTTTACGAATATAATCAAGCAATTTGGTTTTACCGTGGTCAACGTGACCCATCACTGTAACAATTGGAGCACGCTCAACAAGGCTATGCGGATCATCTTCCTGCTCTTCAATGGTGAGCTCTTTAGCATCATCTGCACTGACAAACTCAACCTGGTAACCAAATTCTTCAGCAACCAGCGAAATAGTTTCGGCACCAATACGCTGGTTTATAGAAACAAACATACCAATTTGCATACAGGTCTTGATAATTTCTGTGACGCTAACGTCCATCATGGTAGCCAATTCATTGGCAGTCAGAAATTCAGTTACTTTAAGAATATTTTTCTGGTCTTCAGCCCTTTGCATTTCTTCCTGCAAATTCTGCGAAATGGAATCACGTTTGGTACGCCTGTGTTTTGCGGCTTTTGATTTACCTGATGGAGCTAACCTAGCCAGGGTATCCTTAATCTGTTTTTGGATTTCTTCTTCGCTGGGCTCATGTTTTGGCTCGTGCTTTCTTCCTCCGCCGCTCGTTGGTTTCCTGCGATCCTTTTCAACCGTTTCGTTGGCTACTTTAGATCTGATTCTTTTTCTTTTTCTCTTTTTGGCATCTGCGGCACTATCAGAAGATGAGGCTACAGGGCTCTTTTTCTTAGGTTTTTCAGGAAGTACGATTTTATCAAGAACCGTAGGGCCTGCAAGTTTTTCGTACTTGGTTTTAATGAAATTATCTTTTTTCTCCTCTTTGATTTTTACTTCCTCTGCAGCAGCAGGGGCTTCCTTCTCTGTTTTCTTTTCAATAACCTCATCCTGTTTTTTATCTTTCTTTTCTTTGGAAGCAGCAGCAGCTTTCTTTTTATCGGTAATTTCTTTCTTTTTATCGTCTGCTTCTTTTTGCCGCTCAACCTTAGTCTTTTTCTTAGGCCGGGTTTTTTGGTTGAGGCTGTCAAGATCAATATTACCAACAATTGTTACTCCTTTTTTTACTTCAGGAGTATCTACTTTTTCAGTTTCTTCAGGTTGAGCACTTTCAGTAGTTGCTGCGTCACTGATTTCATCAACAGGTGCAGCAGGTTCTTCAACTTTTTGTTGTTCTTTTACCTCTGTTTTTTCTTCTTCAACAACCTTGGTTTCTTTTGGTGCTTCCGTTTTAGGTTTAGAATAAGTTTTTTCTTTTGAAAAACTTGCATTCAGGTTTTTGATAATCAATTCATCAGGTACAAAATCATCATTTGCCGAAGTGTCGGGTTTCGAAATTGTAGTTTCAATACTGATGGTTTCTTTTCCAACATATTCCAGTCCTCGTTGCTGTGCAATTTCCCTGACATGTTTATCCTCATGAAATTCTGCTGTCAGAAGGTCATACATTACCGGTGTGAGCTTTGCATTTGGATTGTTTTCAACTGACAATCCTTTTCCTTCGATGAAAGAAATTATTTTGTCAATTCCAATATTAAACTCCTTTGCAGCTTTACTAAGCCTCACTACCTTTGTCGTTTCACTCATATATTTTCCTTCTTTGTTCTTTGCTTTTTTTAATACCGGTATTCGTAAAATTACTATAATTCTTCAAATTCGGCATTCAATATTCTGATTACCTCCAATATTGTCTCCTCTTCCAGGTCAGTTCTTGCAACCAATTCCTTAGGGTCAAGTTCCAAGACACTTTTTGCCGTATCACAACCTATGTTCTTTAGTTCATCAATAATCCACTGGTCGATTTCATCAGCAAATTCCTGGATATCAACATCCTCAGTTTCAACATCTGTGTCACGGTACACATCAATTTCATAACCTGTAAGTTTTCCGGCAAGCTTAATATTATAGCCGCCTTTGCCAATTGCAAGCGACACCTGGTCGGGTTTCATATATACTTCAGCTCTTTTGTTTTCTTCGTCAAGCCTGATGTTAATAATTTTGGCCGGGGAAAGTGCACGCTGAATATACAATTGCTGGTTGTTGGTAAAATTGATAACATCAATATTCTCGTTTTTCAATTCGCGAACGATGCCATGAATACGTGAACCCTTCATGCCTACACAGGCGCCAACAGGGTCAATACGGTCGTCGTAAGATTCAACGGCTATTTTGGCTCTTTCGCCGGGAACACGAACGATATTTTTTATACTGATTAATCCGTCATATACTTCAGGAACTTCTGCTTCAAACAATCTTTCAAGAAATACTGGTGAAGTGCGCGAAAGGATAATTACAGGCGAACTGTTGCGCATGTCAACTTTGGAAACTACCGCCCTGATGGAATCACCTTTTCTGTAATAATCTGAAGGAATTTGCTCCGATTTAGGCAGCAACAATTCAATTTCCTCGTCGTCGAGGACAAGTATTTCTTTTTTCCAAACCTGGTAAACTTCGCCGGTAATAATGTCGCCCACACGTTCTTTATATTTGCGGTAAACATTATCTTTTTCATATTCAAGTATCTTGGAAACAAGGTTTTGGCGAATAGATAATATTTCCCTGCGGCCAAAATCTTTCAGCCAGACCTGCTGTGTAAAATCTTCGCCGACTTCAAAGTCGGGTTCAACTTTAATGGCTTCAGAAAACGCAATCTGAAGGCTTTCGTCTTCTACTTCGTCGTCTTCCACAATCAGTCGGTTGTGCCAAATTTCAAGGTCACCTTTATCAATATTGACGATGATGTCAAATTTGGCTTCCGGTCCAAACTTCTTGATTAGCATGCTGTGAAATACATCTTCCAGAATGCGCATCATTGTTTCTCTGTCGATATTTTTGAATTCTTTAAATTCTGAAAAAGTTTCGACCAAATTAATTGTATCCATTTTTTTAATTTTTTCCTTTCAATACTAAAATATAATCATCACTGTAGTTTCTTTAACAGAAGAAAAAGGAACCTGAAAACTTTCTCCCGCTACAATCTTTTTGCTTTTTTTATTCTTATCTTTCAATGCTTCGGCAAGCGTTAGGTTCTCAATATCAACTGCTTGTAAAATACCTTTTTTCATGCTTCCATCCTTCATCAAAACTTCAACCGGTTTGCCGATGTTTTTGGCATATTGCCTGATATTGACCATGGGTTGACCAACGCCGGCTGTTGAAACTTTCAATTCATAATCTTCAATTTCGCGATCGAGATTGCCTTCAATGTGGCGGCTTAATTCAACACAATGGTCAATTGTAACACCTTCATCACCATCAATATACACGTTGATTAGGTTGTCTTTCCCAACGCTGACTTTAACAATAAACCGGCCAGTACCCTCAAGGCATTCTTCGGCTAGTTTAACTATTTGCTCTTTTTTTATCATGTATAAAAAGAGGGGACTTTACGCCCCCTCACTTTTCCTCTATCTTGTTGTCCGACAAGGACTCGAACCTCGACAGGCAGTACCAAAAACTGCAGTGCTACCATTACACCATCGGACAATCGGGGTGCAAAGATAAATCAATTTTCAGGAATACAAAACGTGGAATAAAAAAATTATTCAAAACTTGATAAAAATTTGATGTTCAACTGCTTTAACCTACAATTTTAGGGTTTTGAAATGCCCTGAATTGCTGTTATTATTGCAATTATTCCGTTTTTTTTCAATAGATTTTGTAATAAAAACTTTTAATTGTTGTTAAAAACATAAACAATTGAAAGACAATTCTATTAAATGTTTTATTTTCGCCGAACAAAATTTTGTAGCGTAAATTCCCCTTCTAAATGGATAACTTTAAGAAAATTAATGATTTACTGGGTTGGTTGGTGTTTGCCATTGCAACCCTTGTTTATTTTTTAACCCTCGAACCTACAGCCAGTTGGTGGGATTGCGGTGAATATATTTCAACAGCTTATAAATTGCAGGTTGGCCATCCACCCGGTGCGCCTTTGTTTCAGTTGCTGGGACGTTTTTTCTCGTTGTTTGCCTTTGGCGATACCAGCAATGTTGCATTGATGGTAAATGCTATGTCAGCTTTGTCAAGCAGTTTCACAATACTTTTCCTGTTCTGGACTATCACTTTGCTGGCCAAAAAATTGTTTGTTAATGCAAATGAGTATGTTATGCCTAAAGGACAAGCATGGGCTGTGTTAGGAGCAGGCCTGGTTGGTTCGCTGGCCTATACATTTTCCGATTCATTCTGGTTTTCAGCAGTTGAAGGCGAGGTGTACGCCATGTCGTCGTTTCTAACAGCAGTGGTTTTCTGGGCTATTCTTCGCTGGGAGGAGGTTGCTGACAGCAGGCACGGCTATCGCTGGTTGCTGCTGATTGCCTATATTGTAGGGCTTTCAATAGGTGTGCATTTGCTGAACCTGCTTGCTATTCCGGCCATTGTTTATGTTTATTATTATAAAAAATATACTTTTTCAAAAAAAGGATTTGTAATTGCCGGCATAGTATCAGTTGCCATTCTTGCAGTTATTATGTACATCATTATTCCTGGAATAGTGCAATTAGCTGGAAAGTTTGAGCTGTTTTTTATCAACGTAATTGGCATGCCTTTCAATTCCGGAACTATAATTTATTTCTTATTGATTATTTCTGTATTGGCTGGTGGCTTGTATTATACAAGGCAAAAAGGAAAAGCGATTTTGAATACAGCTATTCTTGCCCTGGTTTTTATCTTAATAGGTTACTCTTCATTTTTCATGCTGGTAATTCGTGCCAATGCGAATCCGCCTATCAATGAAAACGACCCGAAAGATGCAATCAGTTTGCTTTCCTATTTAAATAGAGAACAATATGGAACATGGCCATTGGGTTATGGGGCTTATTACAACGCGCCGAAAGTAGATTATCTTGACGGAAACCCGGTGTATGTTAAAGATGTAAAAAAAGGAAAATATGTAATAAACGATGACAGAAAAGGTACGGTGCCTGTTTCTGACCCACGTTTTGAAACTGTTTTTCCGAGAATGTGGAGCAACCAGAAACAAGCCCACATTGACCTGTACAAGCAATATGGCGGTGGTAATGGCACACCCATTAGGGTAGATAAACCGGATGGTACTTCCGAAGTGCTTTATAAGCCAACCTTTGGTGAAAACCTGAAATTCTTTTTTACCTACCAGGTTGGGCATATGTACCTGAGATATTTCATGTGGAACTTTGCCGGTAGGCAAAACGACATTGAAAGCCAGGGTGAAATACAGAATGGAAATTGGATAAGTGGAATAAAATTTATTGATGATTGGCGCCTCGGCAACCAAGATGTGCCGAGTAGTATGAAAAACCCTGCCAAAGCAACTTTCTTTTTCCTGCCCTTAATAATGGGCTTGCTTGGATTCTTTTTCCAATTCAATAAGGACAGACGGGATACCTGGGTTGTATTCCTGCTTTTTATTATGACTGGCCTTGCAATTATTGTTTACCTCAACCAAACGCCATTGCAGCCCAGGGAGCGAGATTATGCCTATGCAGGTTCATTTTATGCCTTCGCAATTTGGATAGGATTTGGCGTGCTGGCTTTGTATGATTTGGTTCAAAAAAATATTCCAAACAAAACAGTAGCTGCCTTATCAGTAACAGCGCTTAGTTTGTTTGCTGTTCCTGTGGTTATGGCTACCCAGGGTTGGGAAGGCCACGATCGCTCAGGTAAATACGCTGCCCGCGATTTTGCGCGCATGTACCTCGAATCGTGCGAACCCAATGCTATTTTGTTTACCAACGGCGATAATGATACTTTCCCCCTTTGGTATGCCCAGGAAGTGGAAGGCATCAGGACTGACGTGCGTGTTGTAAATTATATGCTGTCGTCAGGTGAATGGTATGTTGACCAGATGTTCAGAAAAGCTTATGAATCTGATCCGTTACCGTTGTCGTTGAGTCCGGAGTTTTATAATAAAGGTGATGCCAATGCTATACCGGTATTTGTTAGAATTGAAGAACGAACGGATGTTGGTGATGTGCTCAAGTTTGTTGAAAGCACCGACAAAGGCAGCAAAATGCCGCTTCAGGATGGAACCTATATTGATTATATTCCTGCTAAGAAATTGAAGTTAAAGGTCAATCCTAAAACTGTAATTGAAACCGGTACAGTAAGTATTGAAGATTCGGCTAAAATTGTAGATGAAATCGCCTGGGATATTAAGCAAAATGCCCTTTATCGCAACGATTTGATGCTGCTTGATTTGATTGCCACAAACAATTGGGAAAGGCCGGTTTATTTTGCAAACCCAAGCAGTATTAAAGGTGTTCTTGATGTGGATAAATATTGCCACCAGGAAGGAATTGTTTACCGCTTCAAACCTACACAGTCAACTGAATATATAAAAAATGTAGGTGGTGTTGATGCTGATAGGTCTTATGAAGTGCTTATGGCAGAAGATGTTAGCTGGGGAAGGCTGAATGAACCTGATGTAACTGTTGACCGTGAGAGTGCCCGTTCATCCGGTATTATCAAGCAAAGTTACTTACGCCTGGCTCAATCATTGGCTAACCAGGGGAAATATGATTCTGTTGTGGAAGTTCTCGACCGTGGAATTTACTTTTTCCCGAATTACAAGTTCCCGTTTGATTATTACATGATTCCATGGATTGATTTGTATTATATTTCCGGTGCCCCGGAAAAAGGAAAGGAGTTATTGGTAACCCTTTCTGATATTTACACTGAGAACCTTGCTTACTATGCTTCTGATAAGCGATTCAATAAGGCTTATGAAAATGAAATTCAGGAATGCCTGGCTGTTTTGCAACGCTTAAGCCAAATGGCACAGGAAAACCAGGAAACTGAACTGGCAGGTCAAATTGATCAAACCTTCAAGGATTATATGACTTTGATGGATTATGATTAGCTGAGGGTATGGGGCTTCATAAATTCCAAGTATATAAGAATCAATCCAATTTACTTTATTTTATAAGTAAGTTTCATCGTAATTGAAGCCGTCTTATCCTTTGAAGACGTGTTAAATGTTCCTCCCCAGGAATAATCTTCGCTTGAATTCTGCCCGGTAATTTGAAAAATACCCATTTGGGCTGAAATTAAATTGCCAATTTCCCCACCTGATTTTTCTGAAATTTTTTCTGCCCTTGCCCTTGCATCTTCAGTAGCTTCAGAAATTAGTTCAAGTTTTAAATCAGCTAATTTGGTGTAATAATATCTTGGTGCTTGCGAATAAAACTGGATTCCTTCGTTGATTAACTCCGTTATTTTTCGGGAAATATTTTCGATTTTATTAATGTCATTTGAAGTAATCTGAATGGACTGGGTTAGTTTGAAACCAGCGAATTCTTCCCCAACATACCGGCCATCATTGGAATATTTCGGCCTGGATTGCTCATTTATGTCAACCGCACTAAACACTATTTCAGCTTCGCTGATTCCATTTTTTGATAAATATTCTTCAATTTGCTTTCTATCCACGCTCAATTCCGAGGAAGCCGATTTTAAATCGGGTTTTTCTCTTGAAAAATATCCTTCCCACACAATCAGGTCGGAAGTAAAGTCTTTTTCTCCAAGCCCTGTAACGTTGATCGTTCCTTCAATTTTTGCTCTTTTAACATAAGATGAGCCCAATACGATTGCTGCAATAACAATTGCGATGGAGAATAAAATTGCTGCCAGGTTTCTGTTCATAAAATTTATTTTTTTCAAAGATAAATGATTGTTAAGAATAGAACTTAAAGCTTTGGAAAGAAAATTGAAATCAATTTCTGACTTCAATGGCAAGAATTCAAATTAAATAATCATTTACATGTTTACGCGTTCAATTGTAGGAAGAAATAAATCCCGAAATCCGAAGCCGCTTCTTATTGCAAAAACGATATATAGAATTACAAATGTTCCGTCAATTATTCCGGTCATCCAGAAGGTTGAGGGGAAGCCTGGTACAAATCTGATAAAATAAAATAGTTGAACCACGTAAAATATTCTTCCAATAATCAAACATCCGACATTGAAAATATAGTGCCTGATATTCAATGCTGATAAAAATTGCAGGTAAGCAAAGCAAATAAAAAAGGAACCCAGAAATATGGTATAAAACGGATGGACTGCAGGATTATCTATTATCCGGCCATCACCGATAAAAAAGAAATACATAATTCCCGCAATCGTATCCCAGATGCCGCTGGCAACAAATGTTATGGCCAAATATTTTACTGGTTTGGAGTTCATCGCATTTCATATTAGATGATTAATTAATAAACTTGATGAAGCAAAAGTCGGTACTGCGCATTTTTTATGAAAATACTTGCTTGCAAAATATTTCAGTTTTAATATTCATTGCACTTAACTGTTCAGCCACTTTTTGAAATCAGCCGAGCGGTCGATACTCACAATGGTATCCCATGGGTCGTCGGCTTTGGGTTTCAGGTCAAGTTTTACACGTCCCCTGGAGTAGGCAATCATGTTTGAAATGGCTTCGATGTTGACCAGGTATTTTCTGTTTATTCTAAAGAATTTTGCCGGTTCGATCAAACTTTCAAGTTTATCAAGCGTGTATTCAACAGGATAAGTTTTTCCTTCAAAAGTTCGCAAGTAAATTCCTTTGTCAAGGACATAGAAATAAGCTGTTTCTGAAACTTCAACCTTTTTTATTTTCTCACCAATCTGAATCAGGAATCGATTTTTGTATGCCGGTTCTTTCCCCTGGATATTTGCAATTAAAGTATCGTAATCGATGCTGAAGGCTGACTTAAGCGTTTGATATTTTTTAAGGCTTTCAGTAAGTTCTGCTTTTCTTATTGGCTTTAAAAGGTAGGCAATGCTGTTTACCTGGAAGGCCTTTATTGCATACTGGTCGTAGGCTGTTGTGAAAATAACCGGAGTATTTACAGTTACCTGTTCGAAAATGCTGAAACTAATTCCATCAGAAAGCTGGATGTCCAGAAAAATCAGGTCGGCCATATTATTCATCAGCCATTTTACCGATTCATTGATAGAACCCAATTTTGCCAGAACTGTGATAGCCGGATTGATTTCCAATAACATTTGTTCCAGCTTTTCAGCAGCAAAAATTTCATCCTCAATTATTAATACGTTCATTTTCTTCCATTTTTATTAAAGGTAATTTGGCAATGTAATGGTTGGTTTCAATTTTAAACACTGGTTCCAGGTTGCTGATAAGAGCATACCTTTTTACAAGGTTTTTCAAGCCCAGTCCCGTCGAAATGCCTTTCGATATTTTTGGCTGTATATTGTTCTTTACTACCAGGATATCTTTTTCACTATTAATTTCAATATGCAGCGGTTTCGATTCATTAATGATATTGTGCTTCATCGCGTTTTCCAGCACTACCTGCAACGATAGCGGGGGAAGATACATTTTCAGTAATTCGGCAGAAATATTCACAGAATAAGTCAGGTTCTCGCCATAGCGAATTTGCTGAAGAAAAAGATAGGAACGCATAAATTCAAGTTCCTTTTCCAAAGTTGCAACCGGTTGTTCAATTGTTTCCAGTACATAACGATAAATCATCGAAAACTCATCAATAAATTGTTGTGCTTTTTTAACGTCTTTATTGATTAAACCCGACAATACATTTAAACTATTAAACATGAAATGTGGATTTATCTGGCTTTTAAGTACCTCAAACTTTATCTGCGACAGTTCGGTTTGCAGGCTATCTGCCATTTGCTTTGCCTGTCCTCTTTCCACAAACAAAATCCAACCTTCGAAAATGGCCATCACAACAATATTAACCACCATATAAATAAGCACATTGAGCACTATTATGCTTGCTAAATCATGGTCGGTGTAAACTGATATCCAGTTTGCAAATAATGTTATCAGTATGGCAACAATTGCCGCTATAAGAAGAGTTAATCCAAACTGTAAAGGAACCCTTTTAAAAATATTTTTACCCCATGGCGCAATTTTATTCATGTACCGAATCACATACAAATCGGGATAAGCAATTAAAAATCCAGCAAGTAAACTCAACAAGGAACCCCTTAAAAGCCGCTTAAAAAAATGAACATAATCGTCAAGAATATAATAGCCATTGATATGGTTGTAAACAATCACCACCACCTGCACCCCAATTGCCAAACCTATCAGAAATTTCAAGAGGCGGTTGAATGGAAAAAAGATATGTATTTGTTTAAAAAACATTGTATCTGGAGAAATTAATCAAAGATAAATTTTAAAGTTTTTGAATGCATTAAAAACAAATCGCGATTTAGTTTTTTCATATTAGTTCTGTTGAAACCCTGGAATTATAAAACAACAAGAAGAGGTAAAAATTACTTTTACCTCTTCTTGCCTGAAAATTTAGAATCTTTTGATAATTCCAACCCTAACGGAGATATAATTCTGGTTCAATTGCGTATTAATGCCTTCGTTTTCAACTTCTGTTTTGAGAGAATTGAATTTTAAACCCGGCATCACACTCCAGTTTTTGCCAATAGGAAGGTCTATTCCACCTGCAAGCTGCCAGCCCCATCCATGGCCGCTATCCATTATAATGTCTCCTTCTGCATTTTCAATTTCAATATGGTTGTACAAACCGCCGGCCCTTACAAAGTATGAAACCGGGGATTGGCCAAATGGGTGCTTAAACTGAAGCCCAATAACATAGCCTGTTTCTTCGAAGCATACATCTTCACCTGCGAAGGATTCGTCGGCGCCAAACCTGTTCCATCCCCAGCCTGCATACACCCCGGTATAAGGAATAAAACGGTAATGTAAGATACCCTCAAAACCAAACCCCGGATTCAGTTGGGTGTTGTCTAATTTGTTTAATGGAATTGATAATCCGGCATTGATTTCAACGCCGAAGTGCTTTTCGTTTTCCTGTGCGTTACTATTTATTGATAAGATAATAAGCAGGGCACTTAGTAATAAAACTTTTGTTTTCATTGTATTTCATTTTAAATGATTAATTAAAAAATTTGATGAAACAAAAGTCGGTACTGCTTACCACATGTGAAAAAATAATAGGTTAAGCGCGCATATCGGCATGCTGAAAGTGTTGATTCAGAGGTTGGATGTTTGAAGGTGGTTTTTGAGTTTTGTTAAAACAGTACTTAATGCGCTTCTTTTTCTTGCTTATGCAAAACTAAAGGTGGCGGGGGCAGAACGTTAAAAATCCGTAGTTGCCGCAGCAATTGCCAAGCTTCAGACTATGGATAGAGGGATGTTCCCTCGGCATTATGGAATTTATAATTGCGGCTCATTCGGCAAATTTAAATCATATCATTTTACCACACGAAAGGATTCGTGCGGCAGCAGGGGGCTATAACGGCTGATGCTATGGCAAGTGCGGGAATAAATTGTTGCTCAACTGTCTGCCAGCACAAATGTATGTAAAGATTTCAAATGTTTCAACGAACACGCATACCCGCATTTGCTATAGCGTTTGTTAGCTGCAGGCTTTTTTTGTGTAATCTATTATTGTATAATTCATGGTTAACTCTTTGGATATTTTTTCTAAAATTTTAAGTCCAATTTTATAATAGTTCTCATCTGTGTCCATATCCGCATATTCACCAGATTCCTTAAGATGATCTCTTTCACTTTTCAGGTCGAATAAATGTACAATCTTTTTGTTTCTCAAGACAATTGAAAACGAACCTAACCAGATCGTTTTCTCCCAGTCGCTTTTCAAGGTAATATAAAAGATATTATCAAACTCGAATAAAATAAAGTCTATATCATGAAATGAATATATGCGATTCTTATAATAGGATTTAACTTCAATTGTTTTATCAAATTTTCTCGCACAAAGCTTAAAGGATAGTTCATCAAAAACATCAATAGTATTGCTGTTTATACTTAGTTTGACATTTAAAAAGCTAAGCCTTTCTGGATAAATATTCTTTTCAATAAGTCCAGGATTAATTGGTTTTACTTTTTCAAGATGGGCTCTTCTTCTTTTGTTTCTTTTTATAAAAAAGATTGTCTGAACTATTGCAGCAATAAGAAAGAACAAAATTAAAACCCAAAATAAATCTATTTCATAAAACTTGTCAAGTGGATAGTCTAGTCTTTTAACTAAATAAAAAAGAACTAATAAGCTTAACGGCAGATAAATACTCCAAATTCTATTAATTAGTCTTATATGCATGGATTTCTTTTCTTAAAGCTTGCAGCTAACTCGTTTATATGTATACCTTTTCTACCCTAAAAGTATACAATAACATCCAATTTTCAAGGTGATAGTATACTTTTTTCATTTTCAATTATTTTTCTCCGCAAATTTTCTTCCCCCCAAATATATACCATAAAACCACCCATCTTTTTTAGAATGTTTCCAAATTTCGGTGGGAATTGTTAAAAGTAAAAAATGGATTCCTGATACCCCGATAGCTATCGGGGCTACCAGATTTTCAGGAATGAAACGAAAGTGCGAGAAATTCTTCCTAATAGCCTACAGCCTAATAGCCTAAAGCCTAACAGCCTAAGCAGCCTTCTTCCTCTTAACCACCTCAACCGGCTGTTTCCGCGACCACATAAAGATGAGGATGCCGGCAATGATGAGCGGGATGCTGAGCAATTGGCCCATGTTGAGTAACATGTTTTCTTCGAAACCAACTTGCGGGATTTTGATAAATTCAACCACAAA
>DATCTB010000262.1:0-2803 GCA_036568185.1 Bacteroidales bacterium
GAAATTCAGAAATTGAAAAAGGAATTATATGAAATAATCGCTCACCATTCAGGTCAAACCTACAAAAAAGTATGGGCTGATTCTGACCGCGATTACTGGATGACAGCCGAAGAAGCCAAAACTTACGGCATGATTGACGAAGTGCTTTTAAAGAATAAAAAATAAATTTTCTTCGGCAATTTAAACAAAAGGATGGCAACAAAAAAGAAAGACGAGCATTGTTCATTTTGCGGCCGGGCAAAGGTTGACACCACGCTCCTGGTTGCAGGAATGGAAGGACAGATTTGCAATTTCTGCATCGAACAGGCACGTATCATCCTCAGCGAAGAAACCAGCAGCCATTTCAACACGCCTGATTACCAGCATTCGGTGATGAAACCGGCTGAAATAAAAGCTTTTCTTGATAAATATGTAATTGGGCAGGACGAAGCCAAGAAAGTTTTATCGGTTGCCGTTTATAACCATTATAAAAGGATAGCGCAGAAAATAGACGAAAACGAAGTTGAAATTGAAAAATCCAACATCGTTTTGGTGGGAGAAACAGGCACAGGTAAAACCTTGCTGGCAAAAACCATTGCCCGATTGCTGCATGTTCCTTTCGCGATAGCTGATGCAACCGTTTTAACTGAAGCCGGTTATGTTGGCGAAGACGTGGAAAGCATACTTACACGCCTGCTTCAGGCCGCCGATTATAATGTTGCAGCCGCAGAAAAAGGAATCGTTTTTATTGATGAAATTGATAAAATAGCACGTAAAAGCGACAATCCTTCAATCACGCGTGACGTTTCAGGCGAAGGTGTCCAGCAGGCATTACTGAAATTGCTTGAAGGAACTGATGTAAACGTGCCACCGCAGGGCGGAAGAAAACATCCCGAGCAGAAAATGATATCGGTAAATACGCGAAATATCCTGTTTATTGCCGGAGGTGCTTTCCAGGGAATTGAGCGCAGTATTGCTGCCCGAATGCGCACCAATGTTGTTGGCTACTCGTTTGCAGGCGTGAATGATGAAAATATTGATAAGGAAAACTTGCTCCAATATATTGCCCCCGGCGATTTGAAAAAGTTTGGTTTAATACCCGAAATCGTAGGCCGGCTTCCGGTTCTGACTTACCTCAACCCGCTTAGCCGAGAAACTTTATTAAGAATTTTGGTTGAACCAAAAAATGCCCTTACCAAACAGTTTACAAAATTGTTCGACATGGACGGCATTAATCTTAGTTTCGAAACAAAGGCACTTGAATTTATCGTTGATAAATCTGTCGAATTTAAGCTGGGAGCCCGTGGATTGAGGTCAATCACCGAAGCCATTCTCATAGACGCCATGTTTGAATTGCCTTCTAAAAAAAGAACTAAAAACCTGGTGGTGACTTACGATTACGCCAAAGAGAAATTCAGCGGAGCAGGACTTGCCAAATTGAAAGCAGCGGTTTAATGTTGCTTCATTTCGGGCATAATCTTTGGATAATGCCTTATTCATGAAAAAAATAGTTTCCATATTGTTTTTTTTCTTAGGAATCCTCTCCTTTTCCTATTCCCAGGAACCGGAAATCAGGCCTTTGGTAGTGCGCGCAATTATTCTTAACGGCGATACCATTCCAAGCATAAGTTTAAGGGAAGTTGAAATAATTACCCTCGTAATTCCCCGAACCCGCAAGGAGCAAAAGCAAATGACTAAACTTATTTACAATGTTAAAAAAGTTTATCCCTACGCCAAATTGGCCGGTATCCAGTTAAGAAGATATGATAAAATGCTCAGCGAGGCGAAAAATGATAAGGAAAGAAAGAAAATAATGAAGCAGGCCGAACAGGAGATAAATGAACAATACGGCGGTGAACTGCGCGATTTGACGTTTAGCCAGGGAAAAATTCTGATAAAGTTAATCGACCGCGAAACAGGCGAAACTTCATATAACCTGGTAAGCGAACTTCGCGGAAATTTTACCGCCTTTTTCTACCAGGCATTCGCGCGATTATGGGGTTACAATTTAAAAGTAAAATACGACCCCGAAGGTGAAGATGCACAGATTGAAGCCATTGTAAAAATGATTGAAAGGGGGCAGATTTGAACAATTTGAAAATTTGAAAATGTGGCAATTTGAAGATGTGATGATATGCTGATGAGCTGATTTGCTAATATGCTAATTGTTCAATAGTTATTTTCTTGTTAATTCAATAATTCTGCAATTCATCAATTCCTCCAAACTTAAGACTCCCTTCCTCGTTATGGCCTGAGAACTTTAAAAATCCCACTTTCTTCCAGTTTAATAATGGTGGAAGGTTTAATTCTCCCTGCTCGGTCGCGGAAGGAGGCTGCAACGTAGTCCACCTTTTTTTTCAATTCTTCTTCTATTTCCAAAAAAGTGCCTGGTGAAGGTGAACCTGAAATATTGGCCGAAGTGGAAACCAGTGGTTTTCCTGATTTGCTGATAACCTGCTGGCAATATTCATCACGAACAATTCTTATGGCAATAGAACCATCTTCGGCAATCAGGTTTTTTGCCAGGTTGTAAGCACCTGAGTAAACTATCGTTATTGGTGAAGCCGAATTTTCAATTAAATCGAAAGCAATAGGAGGAACTTGTTTTACATATTTTTGAAGGTTTTCCACAGAATCGAGCAAAATAATCATGCTTTTTCCAACGGCCCTTCCCTTCAGTCGGAAGATGCGCTGAACGGCTTTCGGGTTGGTGGCGTCGCATCCAATACCCCAAATCGTATCTGTAGGGTAAAGAATAACTTTACCTGACTTGATCATTTCAACTGACTTTTTTACATCTTCTTCAAAGCTCATAATAATCTTA
>DATCTB010000263.1:0-5384 GCA_036568185.1 Bacteroidales bacterium
TAACGATTTTGAATTGCTTCATCAATAATTGAATAGGCATTATTTATAAAAACTGATTCAGATGTATTAAGTTCGCCTTTGTAAATAAATTTGCCTTTGCCGTTGATGATGACTAAAGTTGGAACATATGTGATGTTTAAACTTTTGGTTATAATTTCCTTTTCTAATAATGTTGTAAATCCAAAATTAAAATTATAGTTAAGTTTTCTTGCTTTTTTAATAACATCTTCCCATTCCTCCCCTTTTTCAATAAGGTGAACTGCATAAACTACAACTTCACCATTATAATTTTCGAATAATCTTTCAAGTTCGGGAAATTTCTTATAGCAGATTGAACAGTAGGTGTTCCAAAAGTCAAGCACAATAATCTTATCCTTTATTTCATTTAACTTGACTAATTTCCTTTCACTAGTGTAAAATTCGATAGTACTTAAATCATAATTATTTTCGGTAGAAACAGAATCCGAAACATAAGCCAACCAATTAGGAATACTGTATATTCCCATAATAATAATTAAACTTAAAGTAATTAGAACCAAAACAGTTTTCTTAATAACCTTCATTCTTGAAAACAATATACCAGCAAAAAATGTCAGGTAAGGAATGATTGCAATGGGATATACATTTATTCTTTCATACATAAAAGTGTAAAGTGTGTAAATACTTAAAAAAGGTAAAAGTATTATTATGTAGTATGAAACTCCTATGCTTTTAAATGAGCCGGCATTTCGTAAAAATCCAGCAATAAGAAACAAACTGCCAGTAATCCAAAATTGATTGACCCAATTTAAACTACCTGATAAGATTGAAATTGAATTTACCATCAATGACAGTAAAGCCAAAAGTATAATTCCTTTTTTATTTTTTATCTTATTCATATTCATAAACATAATCATAGGTGATTATTAGTCTCCTATGATTATGCACTTAGAATTTAGTTTACATTAATTATCATTTGAATCCGGAGCTGGCCCTAATTCCCCCTTCTCGTCCTCGTCTTTGACGAGGATGCAGAAATCTAATTTCAAAACTTAAGAATTTCATATTTTTCTAATTGTAGCGGAAAATCGCTTCAAAAAAAGCATCCTCGTTTCCGCTTCGCTAAAACGAGGACGAGACGGGGGTATATTGATTATCATGTCTTTATTCCATTTGTAATCATTCGAGTAGCCACTAGGATGTGTTAAATTATTACTATAATACCATCAACTACCGCAAGTTTGTAACTTGTGGTTTCTATTCAATTTTTCTTTGTTTAACCTGAATACCACAGTTCCGCTTACTCCTTCACCCACTTACTCTCGAGCTTAATCCTGAAAAAAAACCTATTTAACAACCAGTTTCGTTCTTGAAACTATCCCATTTGGTGAAAAAACTCCAACTAAATACAACCCACTTTTCCAGTTTGTTACATTTATTTGTAGTAATTGTTCCTGACATTTGATTTGCTTTTTAAATATTTCCTTCCCTAAAGCATCACTGATTAAAACTGTTAGGTATTCTTGGTTGCAAGGTGTGTTAATTTTGATTGTAATAGCAGTTGTTGCCGGATTTGGAAATACGCTGATACCTTCTTCTAAAAATGCAATCTCATTTGAAGAAGTCCATACTTCCTGGTTTTCATAAGCCCCCATATCTATCCTATTTCCAAAAATCCTTATATTTCCAAGAATATCATATTCAGGAATTGTTAAAAAACTAGTATCAGGCGTACCGGCATTTACACAAGGGGACCAGTTTTGCAAAGACCAATCAGCAGATGCCCCATCGAATCCGGTACCAAGGCCATCAGTAGGCTCTACAAATTCAGGCTCGTTGAATACCGCACCTGGCCCACCATCGCCATATTGAACACAGTTGTACTTTAAGGTTGGATTAGCCTCGTCAATATAAATCTGGTCAACTTCCACACCGGGATAAAATACATTGTTCCAACAAATATTATTATATACCTCAGCTTTGGACCAGATTAGTATGCCACCATACCAAGTCTTATTATTAACAATAGTATTATTGAATATTTTACTAGTTGACAGTTGATGCCCATCTGCAATACCACTACCCCAATTATTACATATTATATTGTTAAATACACGGGCATGGAGATTACTTGTATAAATAATACCATTTAATCCTTTGTTGTTAAAACAATAATTATTACTAATCTCAGGGCTATAAACCAGGTCTGATGTTGAAATGGCTGCACCACCACCACCGACTCCTGAATACCAAGGTGGGGGAAGCTCAGTCCAGTGAAAACCTGCATTATAAATAAAGGTATTGTTAGTAATTTTAGTGCTAATACAGTTATCATCAATTCTGATAGCCCCGCTAAAATCAAAGGACCTGTTTCGTATAAAACTATTACTGTCAATAACTACTTTATTAACATTTTCACAATAAACAGCACCTCCAAACGGGCCATCAACACCATAATCATAGCAAATCACCATATTATTATTAAACAAGCAATGGTTAATACGCAGAAAGCCATGATTATAAACATACAATGCACCACCATTTATATCCCCACCATATTCATCATAGTTTTTACCATACTGAATTTTACAATACTGAAAAATAGATGAATCATTGCTTCCTATTTGGCCTACTATATAGATTCCAGGCCAGCCTCCAGCTAGCGAAAGAGTGTCCAGCCAAAAACCTGTAGTATCTTTTACAGTAAATGTTATCGTATCGTTTGGACGGCCAATTGCTTTTATTTGCCCGCCAACATCAATTTTATAATATCCCTGAGCTTCAATATAAACACCCGGGCTAATTGTAAGCAGCACTTCATTTTCAATACTTATATCTCCAACAATTTTAATTGTATCTGCTTCCCAATTGGTATTCTCGCTGATAATTCCGCTTACTTCAATGGACTGGGATTTACTTTGCAGACTTATTCCGATTATAATAATAAGTAAACAGATAATTGGTTTTTTGTTCATCATTTTCTTTTTCATAATATTCTATTATTTCTAATTATAATACTTAACCTTGGTAGAACAAAACTACCCAGGTTATTATATTTCAAATTATTAACTATAAAGATCCACCGCCACCGCCAGTGTGCCAAATCCCATATTTTATCGTTGCATAATGTACCATATACCAGCAATCATGTTGCTGATAATTAGGGTCACCACATAAAGCAAATGCTGTTAAATCAATTAGAGAGTATCTAATTACACTTTTCCCGCTTGGTTTTAAAATATTACCTACAGTTTTTAAACCATTCTTATAAAATGTAATTTCAGTAGTTGAAAGGCATTGGTGAACAAGGGTGTATTCCTGAAAATCGGCAAACAACAAGCAATCTCCATTATCATTTGTATAATCACAGCCATCAGCATGTTCGTAGCTCACATCAGTGTAGTACGTACCACCTACCGGCACCGCAACTTCATAATTAGCCAATTGCGCAATTTTATCAGCAGCATCGCAACCAACACCCAGGCCGCTTCCATCGCAACGCCCAAGCTCCCAACCCCAGTACCATGGATAGGTGTTTGTAAGGCCAAGCCCACAATCCTGAGTTGAGCCAATGCCTGAAGTAATATATAAGATTACGTTTTCATCATTTACTTCTTTAATTGAAATATCAGCTACTATCAGTTGTTTCTCATCACTATCAATATTATAATATTGGGCTGCAATACTATCAATTGCTTTCTCATAAGCCACTTGCACATCAGCTAACAAAATCTCATTATTTGTTAAAGCAATTGAAATAACAGATGAATCAATAGTAAATTTACTTGATTCATAACTTGCATCGCCATAAGTATAATTTGCAGTTGCTTCAATATACCAAACCGCGCTGTCAACACTCATTGTTTCATCACCGGATTTTAATTCAGGATGAGTTTTTAATCTGTACAATTTCTCTTTGAATTTAATAATCTGGTTTTCTGTCCTCTTGTCTTGCTCAATTTTTTTCATTTGATAAATTACCAGTTGTGTTTAAATTGCCTTCCTTGTTACATGACAATAAAATCATGGCCGCGATAATTGTAACGGCGATTAAATAAATTTTGTTTTTCATTGTTTTGTTTTTTAATTTGTTTTTACTTATTTTATTTTAAACTGCATTTATTATTCAAACTCACTATTGAACTTTATTCAATCCAAACGGAAAGAATAGCTCCTTCAAGGCAATTGACTACTTTTACGCCCCATGCTCTGTCATCAATAGCAACCGACAGAAGAGAACCTTCCATAACCGTGTAAGGACCCAGTACATCTTGCCCATCCAAAGAATAAACATTTACAATTACCCAGCTTACCTGTAAAGGATTAGGGTCGCCAACCTCTATAGTCAATTGACTTTCTTCCCTGTTTATTGGACTCAAAATCTCAGTATTTTCATTTTCTTCAAATGTTGCATTTACCTGCATCAATTCTACCTGGTAAGAAGGTATTGGGTATTGGGCCTGCGCTTTCGACGGTGATACAATAATAAGTCCAATAACAAGAACAAGAAGGCTTAAATACTTTTTCATATATTTTTTTAAACAAAGGAAAATGATAAAAAGACACGGCGCAAGGGTATAAAACTGGAAAAAAAAGGTAGTTCTTCGTATTACCGGAAACTGGAAGAAAACTGTAATAACATTATGAAGAAAATATTGTAATTTTGGGCGGAAACCCTAGCTGTTTAAACATAGTGCATGAAACTGATAGCACCCTTCATTATTATTTTTATTCTGTCAATAAGTCACCACACCGCCACTTCACAAGAACAGTTTGCTGAATATGATTCCTGCTACAGCAAAGCATACTCCTTTAATAATATAAACACAGATTCCTCAATTTTTTACGGGTTTGCAGCCTTTGCTGCTGCTCAAGCGGTAAGTAAACCTGAATTGCAAATTAATGCCTTAAAGCTTATCATTAACACACAGGTCAAAAAAGGAGATTACACAAAAGCTATTTTAAACTGCTTAAAAGCAGACAGCATCGTTTCAGTTAATAACCTGAATAATTCTATTGCTGAAATATTAATGTACAAAGGGCTTGTTTTCCAGGCATCCGGTTTAAGTGCAGAAGGGCTGAAATATTTTTTCGAAGCAAAAAAAATGACAGAGGCATCAGACGACAAATCGTTTATGGCAGAACTCGATTATTATTTAGCATTAACCTATTACAAGATCAACGAAATGGAAAAGAGCAGGGAATATGCAAAGCAGGCCATTTCGGCGGATTTGTTAGAAAATGATTCCACTGGGGTTGTAAAGAGCCTGGCACTGATTTCAAGTACTTTCCAGAATATTGATTCTGTTAGTTATTATTTACAGCTTGCCGATAACATAAGCAGGCAGAACAAAGTTAATTTTTACAACAGGGCAGCCCTACTGAACAATTTGGCGCTTTTCTAT
>DATCTB010000264.1:0-2269 GCA_036568185.1 Bacteroidales bacterium
ACCAGCGCAAACTTGGTGTAAGGGTAAGCCCCAATCATGCCCTGGTACATGTCCATGTATTGCTCGGTAACTTCGAGGTATTTGTTCGCCAGGCCTTCGTCGGGTGTGCGCAGAAAAGCCATTGCTTCAATGCCATTGTTCATGGTATAAGAATATTCATTGAAACGGGCTGCAATCAGGAAAACCTCTTCCTGCGGTGTTTCGCAGAGCCAGGTGTTGGTGTGTTTATTTTCAGAAACAAAATCTTTTGTCCTCTTTCCCTGCGAAACAGTTTTCCATCCTTCGGGCAAACTTGTTGTCAATTTGAAAGTAGCCAGGTTTTCTCCAAATGCAGGCACCCAATGGGTTGAACCTGCCAGGTAAATCCCTGAATCGCTGATGATTCCTGCCGACTCGCTGAAACCCCGGGAATAATCTTCATCACTGCTTGAAAATGAAAAATCAATTTTCCCTTCATATTTTAAAACAAAATAAGCCTGGCCCTTTTTCATCTTAACCTTCCACTTGCTCAGCTTCACACCGCTGGTTTCTCCAGCATCATCCCTGTCCATCCCAACATCCTTTGCCACTTTATCAGAGTTTAACAATTCAAATTGAGCATTTTCTGAAAATGAGGTGATTTTGAGCATCGAATTCAGCGTAAACTCAGCTTCGGAACCAGTCAGGTTGAATACAGAATCAGTTACCACAATATGGGATGTTCCGGGATTAATTTCTACCGATAAAATATGTTGAATTGACTCATTTTTTTGCGAAATGCAAGAAGCAGAGAAAAACAAAAACAAACTAACAAGGAAATATTTTTTCATTTGAATCAGGAATTTTTAGAAACATTTATTGTCTTGCAAAAGTAGTTTATACTAATCTACCCGCAAAACCAGAAAATTAAAGACCTTTTCCATCTGTATAAACATTCGTGCTATATAATTGTTACTATCATTGTATTTCATTTCGATACTTAACAACTATGAAAATTCTACTCACAGGTGCCAACGGTTATATTGGCAAACGCTTATTGCCTAAACTAATTGGGCTGAACCACCAGGTTGTTTGCGCTGTCAGGGACAAATCAAGGTTTGCAGTAGATGAAAATTTTCGGTCGCAAGTTGAAGTAATTGAAATTGATGTTCTGAAACCGGAAACTTTAAGCAATATTCCTGTTGATATTGATGGCGCTTATTATCTCATTCATTCCATGTCTTCCTCAAGCAGTTTTGAACAACTTGAGGCTGAATCAGCTCGGAATTTTAAAGCTGCAATTAGTAAAACAAAAGTTAAACACCTGATTTACCTCAGCGGAATTGTAAACGACGACCAGCTTTCAAAACACCTCGAATCGAGAAAAAAAGTTGAAGAAATCCTTGCTGAAGGCAATTATGCATTTACAACCTTGCGGGCAGGAATCATCATTGGTTCGGGCAGTGCATCTTTTGAAATAATTAGGGACTTAGTAGAAAAATTGCCTGTGATGCTAACGCCAAAATGGATACTTACCAAATCGCAGCCCATCGCCATCAGGGATGTTTTGCAATACCTTTCAAAAAGTTTATTTAGCAAAGAAACTTACGGCAAGAGCTTTGACATCGGCGGCCCAGATGTGCTGACTTACAAAGACATGATGCTGCAGTTTGCCAAAATCAGGAAGTTGTCGCGCCGGATTATTACCATTCCTGTGATGACGCCACGCCTGTCTTCCTACTGGCTTTATTTTGTTACTTCAACTTCCTACAAACTCGCCATTAACCTGGTAAACAGCATGAAAGTGGAAGTAATTTGCAAGCCCAACAATTTGGCGCAGTTGCTCAATATCACGCCCACTACTTACCAGGACGCAATTAGGCTGGCCTTTTTAAAAATTGAACAAAACGAAATAGTTTCAAGTTGGAAAGATTCTATGAGCAGCAGCCATTTTGACCCGCAATTGTCAAAATATATACAGGTGCCAGAATATGGCGTGTATAGTGATGCACGACAAATGAAAATAACTGACCCCGCTTATACGCTCAACAAAATTTGGTCGATTGGTGGCGACAATGGCTGGTATTATGCTGACTGGCTTTGGCAAATCAGGGGAATTATGGATAAATTCTCCGGTGGCATTGGCCTAAGGCGTGGAAGAACAAACAAAACTGAAATTCAATCAGGAGATTCGCTTGATTTTTGGAGGGTGTTGTTCGCCGATAAAAAAACTGCGCGGCTGCTTCTTTACGCCGAAATGAAATTACCCGGTGAAGCATGGCTTGAATTCAAAATTAAAGACGATACACTT
>DATCTB010000265.1:0-3105 GCA_036568185.1 Bacteroidales bacterium
TGAGCCGCTTATAGCAATTCCACGGACAAATGGGAAACTGGCAATTATTTTCACAAAAAACTTCGACTTAAGCAAAAGTTTCTCAGCCCGCTTATTTCCTTGCTTCCTGCCCTCGACCCAGCTTTCGTTTTTTTTCAATAAAAAAAAGTTTTCAATTTGAAAAACCTTGCCACTCTTGGTAAGTGAAATCAGCGTTCGTTCTACCTCAGTTAATGTTGCCGGAAAAGAATTGAACTGATGAATCTCGGAGGTGGTAAGTGGATAGCTGAACAATCCAAAATAGCGAAGGGTGAGCAAACAGCCTTCTTCCAGGTTTTTAACGATGGGTTCATTCTCCATTACAATGTGCGGGCAATTTTCACTAAAGTTCGGAAGAAAATCGATACATCGCCAAACAGCGACCAGTTTTTAATGTATTCAATATCAGAGTAGCACCTTTGATAAAGTGACTCCCTTGTGTCGATAATTCCATGATAACCACGCATTTGCGCCAAACCAGTAAGGCCTGGTTTTACGTTGTGGCGGTCGTGGAAATCTTTCACCAGGCGGCTATAAACAACCGTGTGGCGCAACATATAAGGCCGCGGGCCAACCAGGCTCATATCGCCAACGAGTACATTAATTAATTGAGGCAGTTCGTCAATATGAAATTTCCTGAGGTAATATCCAACCCTCGTAATTCTGGAATCATTGGGCTGTACTTCAAGCCGGTCCGCCTGGTCGTTGACCACCATCGAACGGAATTTCAGGCAATAAAAACTCTTTTTCTTTAAACCGGTCCGTTTCTGAATAAAGAAAATCGGTCCCTTTGAATCAAGTTTTATTAAAATGGCAACGATAGGAAGCATAATTGGAAAGAGCAACAAAACAAGGGCTGAGCCTAAAATAATGTCAACACTTCTTTTGATAAAACGATTGAAAACACTGTCTAATTTATTGTTTTTTACAGGCGTAAACGGAATCACCAGCAAGGATTCAGGCTGATGTTCATGCGTAAATTTATTTTGTGCCAGCGATAGTATTGCTTCCATAAGTAGTTGTAGCAGAATTGGTTGAGAGCATCCAGGTTAAGCAGAAAAAAACTATTCCAACCTGTCTTTCCAAAACCGATTCAAATATAAAAAAGAGTAGTATTAAAAAATAGACAACAAAAGGAAAAAAAAGTTTCTTCCTGTGGCGAACAAAAATATAGAAAATTATGAAGAATAAAAGTAATAATCCGATTATGCCCGAGCCCACCAATGTTTCAAGGTATTGATTATGAAAATTATAATTCAGGTAGCCCGAATCTCCTAAATCAGGATTGCCGGTGTAAATGTTGTATTCTTTGTATTTTTCGTTTAGTAGATTTTGTTTTTCACCTATCCCTATGCCCAAAAGCCACGCATTATTTTCATTAAGTATTTCTATTCCCAATCTCCATTGCAGTAATCTGAAGTTCAGTCCATTAAATGGCGTATCATAGGCAAATTCTTTTTGCGAAACTACTTTTAAATTCGTGTTTTTTAGTTCAGCCAATCGGTTAAGAAACGGAATAGAAGCGGCAAAGAGCCCGATTAAAACCAGGGCAGTAATCAGGTAAGTTACAAGGCTTTTCTTGGTTTTCAATTTTTTAAAATATTGCCACAAAATAATTGGCAACATAAAACCAATAAACAATTTCGAGGCACATAGAAGTAAAAGCAATAGGAAAAATGAAAAAAGGAAAAGCCTGTATTTTGTAATTATGGGTTCAGGATTTTTAAATAAAAGATAAAAAATTGCCGTAGAAAGGTAAAGCGAATAATAGATAGCTCCGATTGAGTAAGGCTTGGTAAATTCGTGATAAGTGTATAAATGCCAGTCTATTCCTGATAAAATATTCAGCAAAGCGAGGAACAACATATGTGTTCCTGTAACCATAAGCCCTGCAAAGAAACCCCTGATAGCCCATTTTTCAACATCCCATTTTGAATGGTCAAGCAGCATGATAACAATGGGAATAGCAATATAAGAAAGCTTCCGCTCCAGGTTGTTTTTTACTTCCACGGTATCAGGGCCGAATAGTAAACTGGAGGCATTGGCCAAAAAAAACAAAAAGAAAAGAGAGGAAAGAATGATTTGCTGCCGCGAAAATTTAGGCCGGTAATAAGCCAAATTCAAGAGAGTTGCGGTTGAAAACAAAATCAGGAAAATGCTGTTCATTTTCAGCGAAACAGGCAGGCTGAACCACACGCCAGCCCAAAGCCAGGGCTGTATTTTATTTAGAATGGATTGCATCGGCAAAAAGCAATTCGTAATCGTTAGTTATTTTTTCCCAATTATATTCTCTTTGAATTTTCATTAAATTATTCTGGCTTCTGACTTCTTTTGTTGAAAAATCAATTTTCTGAAAAAGTTTTGATAGTTCATCAGCGTTCGAAAAATAATCAGCATCAGCGCCTAAAACTGCCTCATTAAATGGGTTTTTGTGTGCAACAATTAGGCAGGAACAGGCCATGGCTTCGAGCAAAGAAGGGTTGGTTCCCCCAACCGAATGGCCATGCAGGTATAGCCTGCAAAAATACCGCAGGCTGTTGATTTTTTCTTTTTCGTAAATGGCGTTTAGAAACTGAATTTTTTCCTGGTTTCTGTACTTTTTTTTCAGTTCAAGTTGATAATTGTTGCTGTTCCCAACAATCACAAGAAGCGTAGAATCGTTTGATTGGAGTTTAGCCTCAATCATCATTTCGATATTATTCTCAGGCTCCATCCGGGCAATAACAAGGTCATATTTACCATTTTCAAGGCCATATTGTTTTAGGGTTTCTAACTGAAAAGAAGCCGGTATTTCGGCGCCATAGGCAATATAACTGACAGGCTTGCTGTACTTTTCGAGTAAATAATTTTCAATTGGCTTCGAGTCTGCAACCAGCCACCGGCTTCCCTTAACAGCCATTTTTTCAGCATATTTTAAAAAGTTTCTAACTGCAGGGCTGAATTTGACCCGTTTCCATTCCTGGCCGTCCATGTTGGTGATATGAATGCTTTTTTTCGGCCACAGCCAAAACCAAATAGAGTCGGAAGTATAACCCAAATGCAGTACGATGTCAAACTTTTGCTTTCTGCTGTGCAAGTTGCAGCGCA
>DATCTB010000266.1:0-3376 GCA_036568185.1 Bacteroidales bacterium
GAACCTTTAACCGAGTTGAATCTTGATGTTATGCTTGCTGAACGTGGCCGCGAACTTTATGCCGAAGGTTTCAGAAGGTCAGACATGATTAGGTTTGGTGTTTATTTAAATCCACGCTGGGCAAAGCCTGAAACATCACCATCCTATGTTACTTTGTGGCCGGTTCCGCAAAGCCAGATTGAAGCTAACCCTAACCTTATTCAAAACCCGGGTTATTAGATTTGAGTTTTGATTTAATCATAAAAAAAGCGAGTAAAAATTTTACTCGCTTTTTTGTTTTTTATAATAAAATCAAGTAGTTCCACGAATAACCAATTGAGTTTTTATAGTAATTCTTTCAGTTTCGTAGTCAAAATTTTGAGATTTGATTCTTTTCAGAAGCAGCGAAGTAGCTCTTTTTCCCAATTCAAAACCAAACTGGTCAACCGAAGTTAATTCAGGCTGGCAAATGGATGAACTTTGGCTATTGCCAAAACCGGCTATTTTCAAATCGTTGGGAATGTTTAAGCCCAACTTTAAAGCCACTTTCATTACTCCAATTCCAGTTAAGTCGTTTACTGTAAAAATACCGTCCGGGCGATCGTGTTTTTTCAGGACGGAGGTTGATATTTTCATTGCAGTATCGTAGGTGTCGCATGAATAAACCAGGTCTGGGTCGTATTTTATACCCTTGTTTTCAAGCGCTTTAATATATCCTTCAAGCCTGTTTTTACCTATCAGCAAGTGTTGGGGAGCTGAGTAGAAAGCTATTTTTTTACAACCTTTTTCAATCAGATGGGTAACGGCGTCGTAAGCTCCCTGGTAGTCGTCAACCATTATGCTGTCAGCGTGGAGGTCGGGGACAACGCGGTCGAAAAACACGAGTGGGATTTCATTTTCAACCAATTGCCTGAAATGGGAAAAATCACGGGTTTCTTTTGAAAATGATGCCAGCACGCCATCTACCCGGTTTGCAAGCAAAGTCTGTGCATTCAGCACTTCGCGCATATACGATTCATTCGACTGGAACAGCATCACGCTGTAGTTGTCTTTGTAGGCTACTTCTTCTATTCCGTTGATAATCGAAGAAAAGAAAAAATGTTCCACTTCAGGCACAACAACGCCAATGGTATTTGAGCGGCTATGCTTCAGGTTGAGGGCAATCAGGTTTGGTTTATAACCCAGGATTTTCGAAAGTTCCTTAACGGCTTCACGCGTTTTCAAACTGATATCGGGGTGGTCTTTCAGCGCCCTTGAAACCGTAGATGTTGAAATTCCAAGCTTTTCCGCGATGTCTTTTATGGTAATTTGTCTTTTCATTGAACCAATTTATTTTGGTGCAGCCAAATTACTGTTTTTTTTCTTTGTAATAAAAAAAGGGGCTGATGCCCCTTGATGTGTGATTTTGTCATTGCAAATTTTTATTTTAATAAGAAATATCGAACATCGATTAACGATTTAAGATTTTTGAAGTTGAAATTGGTGTAAAAAAGCAAATCTTAATTCTTTATTCGTTAATCGATGTTCATTATTAAAACTTCACGGATGACAATTTATTCGTTAGAATAACTTTCCAGCACAATATATTTCCAGGGTATCAAATCAAATTCCTGCCCGTTTGCCACAGTTACTTCCTGCCCAAGAAATACGTCTGAATAGGTTCCTGCAAACATTTCGCGGTCTATGGTGAATTTTTGGTTTTCTGCACTTAAATTCAATATAACCAGCACCTTATGCCCGTCTTTTTCACGAGAAAAAGCAAAAACATTAGGGTTCTGCCCTTTTGTAACCTGAACCATTGGCCCACCGGCAGTTCCATTCCAGAGCGCTTTATTTTTAGTTTTTAAATTATTCAAAGTTTTATAAAAGTCAGCGTAGGGAAGGTTCGTCCAGTCGATGGTATCTTTTTCAAAAAAGCGAAGGCGTTTATTAAGCCCGGCTTCCTGTCCGTTGTAAATAAGTGGCATACCGGGAATTGTGTATGTGAGCACGGCAAAAGTTTCAGCCCCTTCACCAAACATCTCTTCAGTTGTTCCATTCCAGGAATTTTCATCGTGGTTGGTAGTAAAGTTCATTCTGTAGGTATAGGCTGCGTAAACCGAATCGTTCCATTTCAAATACTTCCAAAGGGCCATCGCATTCTTTTTACCTTTGGCAACATCGCGCATTACATTAAACAGTTTCCAGGAATAATTCATATCGAATGCTTCTTCCAGCAATTCAATATTTTCTTCGTCTTCAGCGAGCATGAAAATAGGTTTTATTTCCTTTAATTGTTTCACGGCATCATTCCAAAAATCAACTGGCACCATTCCCGCAACATCACAACGATAGCCATCAACATTCACTTCTTCCACCCAGAATTTCATGGCACGCACCATACTGTCGCGCATGGCAGGATTGCTATAATCAAAAGCAATCACATCAGTCCAGTCGTAAGGCGAAATAAAAGTGCCGTCCTCATTTCTTTTGTAATATTCAGGATGCTCAATGGCCATCGGGTTATCCCATGATGAATGGTTGGCAACCCAATCAAGAATTACGTGCATTCCCAGGTCGTGGGCTTCCTGCACCAGGGCCTTTATATCCTCCATCGTTCCAAACTCAGGATTCACAGCCTTGTAATCACTTATGGAATAATAGCTTCCAAGGGAACCTTTCCTGTTTAATTCACCTACCGGGAAAATGGGCATCAGCCACAAAATGTCAACGCCCATTTCCTTTAGCCTGGGCATGTGCCCGCGAAAAGCGTTAAATGTTCCTTCGGCTGTGTATTGCCTGATATTCACCTCGTAAATATTGGCATTCACGCTCCAATCTACGTGTTTCAATCCTTCAACTGTTTGAGTTGATTGTTCTGTTTTTTCGGTTTTCATTTCACAAGAATATACTGAAATTGCGAGCAACAAAGCTGCTAAAGGCAGCGAAAATAAAAACTTCATTCTTTTTTTCATGATAATTTATTGTTGGTTTTTAATTATTTATTTACAATGTCAATTTTGAGCAATTCACCGCTCCAGTTAAAGTCAATAACCATCCTGTTGTTCTCATAATAGTAGCCTTCCACCAGTTTATCAGGGTTCTTTTTTTTCACTTTTTCATCATTAATAGTAATTTTCTTTTTTTGATCTGGGATTTGCCCCACAATTTCCAACTTAATCACCCGCTGTTTGGGCATTCCCTCAAAGTCCCAGCCGTCTTTCAGCATTTCAATTTGAAGCCCGCCTCTGTCATCATTTATAGCTGAAAAATTCAGTAACTCGAATTCCCCCCTGCCAATAGTTCCGTAGGTTTTCCCATCATCTTCAAACATACTTCCGAAATATTTTTTTTGCAATTCGCCCGGATAGTAACGAAGGTAAAGCAATTGCGAAGAGTAATCATCTGTGCTGTTCAC
>DATCTB010000267.1:0-3003 GCA_036568185.1 Bacteroidales bacterium
TGCAAAAAACAAAACAGCCAGCAGCAGGCGCAAATCGAAATTCTTTCTCCAAAAGAAAACGCTTTTTATTCCTTACCAGACACGATTCATTCGGAAATTATTGTTCAAACTGATGTTAAGCCAGATTACATTCGTGTTTGTGTGTGTAACGCGGCACAAACTCCGGTTTTTTCACCAATCTATTTTTACCCTGAAACATTGCTGACAAATTTGTCATTCGATTATATTCTTGAAAACATGGATATTTCCTCCCAGGGCCAGCTTTATTTTTCGGTTTCGGTAGCAACTGATATAATGTCAAATTCGTTTAAAAAAATTAATATTGAAAGTCAGCCGGTTGAATTCCAGGGTGTTTACCTGTTTACCCATACTTCTGTTAATGAAACCAAATTGGCTTACCTTGATATTGAAATGACTGTGAAAAGCATTGCCCTTGTTCCAGGAAACTATTCAGAATCAGCGGCTTCAGCAACCCACGATATGCTTTTTTTTCTGACCGAAGTTCCTGACCGGATGTATGCCAGGCAGTTTGGCGAAGATTTGTTTTTATGGGAAAAAGAACCTTCGGCTGATTATCCTGAATTTACTTCAGTTTATGCAGATGGAAACAAAGTTTATTGCGGTTACGGAAATGGTAAAATTGCCGGCTTTGCTGATGTTTCTGGCCAACAAATGGTCAGCACACCGGTGATGATGGATTCGGTACCTGAAAGAATGATTGTTACCGGGGATTATATTGTTGGCGATTTCAGGGTGAAAAACAAACCTTCGCGCAGCCTGTCAGTTTTTTACAAAACTACTGGAGCAAGGTTTCAGCGGGCTGTCTATCAAATTGAAGTTGTTGATTTTTATAAAGAAAATAATGAAAAGGAATTGCTTATTTTCGGAAATGAAGATGGAAAAGCAGTGGTCAGTAATTATTTTTTTGAAGGAAATTATTTTAAAGAAATTTTAAATATTTCAGATGAAAAGATAAATGCAACTTGCAGGGTGAGTAGCTCAGTTTTTCTTTTTAGCCAGAAAAAAAGCGTTTTTTCCATCGACCTCAAAACGCATATCAAAAAAGAATTGCTTGCTTTGAATGATGAAATCGTTTCTGTAAAGTTTGATGAAACTGAACAAATAGTTATTGTTGCTACCGCGAATTCGGTTTATTCTTACTTTTATCCATCAATGCAATTTATTGGTACATTTTCTTCGCTTGATCCAATTATAGGGATTGAATTAAGGTATGCTTTTTAAAAATGAAAAAACTTCAACTTATTAAAACTGCCGACGGTTCGAATTCGCTTTTCAATGCTGAAATCAATGAAAACTATCACTCCTCTTTTGGTGCAATCCAGGAGTCGAAACATATTTTTATTGAAGCAGGTTTAAATTATATAAAAAAACTTGAAGTTTCTATCCTTGAAATTGGCTTGGGCACCGGGCTCAATGCGCTTCTCGCAATTGATTGGGCTACTAAAAATAAAACTTTAGTCCATTATTCTGGAATTGAAGCTTTCCCGGTTTCTCATGAAATAATTTCCCAATTGAATTATTCAGAAAAGCTAGGTTTGGAAAGGAATCTTCTAGAAAAAATACATGCTGAAAATGGAAATAGAATAACTATAAATCCTTTTTGCACCTTTGAAGTTCAGCACAAAACAATTCAGGAAGTTAGACTTCCAGCAAACCAATTCGATGTTGTGTTTTTTGATGCCTTTTCACCTGAAGTTCAACCCGAAATGTGGGAAGAAAATATTTTTAAAAAAATTGCTGCCGCAATGAAAACCGGAGGCGTTTTAACAACTTATTCCTGCAAGGGAATTGTGAAGCGTGCATTGCTTTCAGCAGGTTTTTCAATTGAGAAACTTTCTGGTCCGCCAGGGAAACGAGAGTTTCTTCGTGCTACTAAAACGTGATATGTACTTTGTTTTAGTCCTGGTTTTTAATTCCCATCCTTTTTTAAGGAGGGGTGCCCGCAGGGCGGGGTGGTTTGTTTGAATTTTTTTTGTTTTTTATTAACCACCCCTGATTCTCGCTTCGCTCGAATCTTTCCCCTCCTTGATAAAAAAAGGAGGGGAGTAGGGCTTGCAAGAAATTATAGTTTATTTCACCTGAAAATCTGCATGACCTAAAAGAGGAACAAACTGCTGTTCAACCTTTGAAACCCGCGCCCAAGTCGGGCCTTCTTCGCACCAGTTGATGAATTCCTGCAATTGAACTTCACCGCCTTCAGCTTCTACATAAACTGAACCATCTGCTTTGTTCTTCACATAACCTTTAAGTCCAAGCTCATTAGCTTTTTTTTGGGTATAATACCTGAATCCAACGCCCTGCACTTTTCCATAAATATTCAAAATAACTGCTTTTTTTTCCATCACGCTCCCAATCGTTTAGTTATCAGCAATTCAATTTGTTTAAATAAATCGTCTGGTAAATAATTCCGCCATGGAATTTCATTGAAGGTGCCACCAAAATTCACGTAATAATCAATATTTGCATCTTTAAACTCCCTGATTACGTGATTTCTGAAGTTAATTCCTATTATCCACCCATCGCCAAGGTTATCAAACCATTCTTCGTAATAATCTGCCGTGTCGGAGTGAAATTCCAATACATTTTCACCAATTAAAATAAAATAGCAAATGTCGTGGGCCAGCAATTCCTCAATTACGTTACGGTAGAGGTACATCACATCATTGTAAAGGGTGTCGTTCCACTCGCCGATAAACTCGATGATGCAAAAATGTTCTTCATAATTTACAAAAAGAATCTTTAAATATAAGGTCGCTGAGCCAAACTCGTCCCATTGCGGATGGATAAAATGGTTGTAAACCGCTTTTGAAAACTCAAACTCGCTGTATTGCATTTTGTAGAAAGAAGACTTTTTGTCTTCTTCGGCAATATAGTATTCACGCCAGTTGTAAAAGGGTTCGATGTCGTGCATTGTTATGTTTATTTACACCAGCAAAGATAATACCCAGCGAAGGCTAATCCAATACCCAAAACATTTGTTGT
>DATCTB010000268.1:0-6341 GCA_036568185.1 Bacteroidales bacterium
AGAATAAACCAATATATCCCATTTTGCTTAAGGCAAAAGTTTTTAAAGTAAAATTTCGGGCTTCCTTTTTTTCCATTTTGGAAGCTGCAATTCCTAAAAACATAAATCCCAGGCTGGTTCCAAGGCCCATTGCCAAACCAACAAAGTGAACTATTAACATTGCATCTCTCATAAGTATATCTTTTTTTAATTTGTAAATTAAGTTTAAAATCTAAGCTCCCAGTTTGCGAATTTTCTTTGCATAACTGAAAGCAACTATATTCATTGAAATTGGAAGATTAAAATAGATGAAGCCCGCGTACATTGCTATATGAGTAGGCATTATCAGGGCAAAAAGCCCTGACAGAAAACCGGTTAGATACAATACTGACCAATATGCCAATTCGCTTTTTGTGATTAATAATTCAAGTTTATTTAGTTTCAATTTATCTTTCTGTTTTTTGGCGTGCCAATGCAATATCAGCATAACCAGTGTCAAACCGGCAAAGCCGAAACCATAAATCACAAATAGATATATCATCTCGCTGGCATCAGTTAACCTGAATTCTGAAGGAAACCAACCCCCGCTTGCCCAGCTTGCCAATGCCGAAAACATAAGTTTGAGTGGGTAAACATACACCAGCATTATAAAAATTAGGGCAAGGCTCATCAGCAATGTAACTCCATCTTCAAGCCCGTAGCGCCTGCTCCACCTTCTGTGTCCTGCCCAGAAAATCATAATTGCCGCAAAACTCATGGCAAATGCCGGTGTACCCTTCAATGCATAAATCAGTTCTTCATAGCTGTTTGGGATATCGCCAATCGAAATAACCAGCATGGTTGTAGCAAAGGCAAAAGCGGCATCAATAAAAGTTTCAAGGCGGGTAATTTCCAAGCCACGAAGCCGAAATCCTTTTTTGACGGGCAATTCAGCAAGTTTGTCTTCAGTCCAGGTCATCTTTAGTAAAGAATTTAGAGTGAAATAGGTTTTGCTAAGATAGTATTTACGATGAATTGTAGAATACTTTCCCTCGGACTCAATGCCAATTGTTTATTTATCCGACCAAACAGCAAGTTCATTTCCGGAAGGGTCGATAAAGTGGAACCTTTGTCCACCCGGAAATGAAAAAATAAATCTTCATTCAATGTTCGTAAATCGGTGTTCGATATTTATTTTATCTTGAAAACTTTAAACTTTAAACATTTTGAACTTCAGATAAAAAAAACCGCTCCCCGGCAAGGAAGCGGCTTACAGCAAAAACTAACTTAATATTATAAGTTAAATTTTTCAACGAGGTCAACCACGCGGGCTGAGTATCCCCATTCGTTGTCATACCAAGAAAGTACTTTAACAGTTTTTCCAATAACCATGGTACTGTCAGCATCAAAAATGGAGGAATGTGGGTTGTGAATTACATCAACCGAAACGATTGGGTCTTCAGTATATTCCAAAATTCCCTTCATTGGCCCTTCAGCGGCTTCCTTCATGGCTGCATTGATTTCTTCCTTGGTAGCAGCAGTTTTCAGGTTAACAACCAGGTCAACCAATGAACCGGTTGGTGTGGGAACACGTACTGCCAGGCCGTCGAGTTTTCCATTCAGTTCAGGGATAACTTTTCCAACAGCTTTGGCTGCGCCGGTAGTGGTTGGAATTTGCGAAACAGCGGCTGAACGTGCCCTTCTCAAGTCGGAGTGAGGAGCGTCGAGGATAGTTTGGTCGTTTGTGTATGAGTGGATGGTTGTCATCAACCCATTTTCTATACCAAAACGGTCGTTCAACACTTTGGCAACAGGAGCCAAACAATTAGTTGTGCACGATGCGTTTGAAACACATTGGTCTTCGTCGCGTAACTCGTTGTCGTTCACGCCCAAAACAATCATTCTGTCGATAGCATCTTTCGATGGAACAGTCAAAATCACTTTTTTGGCACCATTTTTCAGGTGGTCGCCATAGCCGCCCTTGTTGCTTTCGCGTGAGCGGAAAACACCGGTCGATTCGATTACAACATCAGGAGTTTGTGCCCATTTAATATCAATAGGCATGCGTTCTGCGGTTACCGGAACTTCAACTCCATTTACAATAATTCCTTTTTCGCTATGCGAAACTGTACCGTTGAATTTGCCCTGCGTTGAATCATATTTCAACAAATAAGCCAGTGTTTTAGTACTGGTAAGGTCATTAATTCCAACTACTTCAATGTTTTTTCTTTCCAGAGCAAGTTTAAAAACGTTGCGCCCGATTCTTCCAAATCCATTGATTCCAATTTTAATCTTTGTCATTTTTTTGTATTTATAAAATTAAACGTCTTTTGTTTTATATGCTGTATATTTGTAACATGCTGCTTTTTTAAAAGGCACACAAAAGTATATATAATTTTTTTGAAAAATCCTATTTCCAACCCATATATGGAAGAAAAGCTCATATCAAAAGCCCTCGAAGCAAACCTGGCTGAAACGCGTTATAAAGACATTAAAATTCCTGCTGAATATCAGGCATTTATAAACCTGTCGGAAAAATATTTTGGAATCCATAAACGTGCAAACGATTGCATAATTGAGTTTCAACATCCTTTTTCCAATAAAAAATTTGTTGCCGAAGAGTTGCGGGGCATTTTATTGACCGATTATTGGTTTTATGTTGGATTGGAAAAACCTGACAAAGCTTTTGAAGTACCCCTGAAACTGATGCACGAACTGTTGCTTACCGCTGGTGATACCGATGTAAAGCAGATGATTATCAGAACCTTGCTTGAATTTATTCAGAAAATCAACCGTGAAAAAACGGATTTCAATGGAATAATTGAAAATTGCTGTACTACTTTCCAGGAAGGAATTCTGGATGACCCGATGAGTTTCGTGGTTTCTTCCAAAAATTTTAAACGCTACCTGCCGGAAATGGCTGAAAATAAAACTTTTGGTAAAGATGTTTTCAACCTGACAAAAACGATTTATGAAAAAAACATCAGTTTTTGGAAACAGGATGCTGAAATTGGAAAGTGGCTGGAGGAGAAGAAAGCAATTTTAACTGTTGATAAACAAGATGTTGAGAATCAAATAGGGAACCCTTGGTTTGAAAAACTTGCTAAGCAAATTGAAAAAATAGCAAGTTGGAAAGAGTTGGTTGAAACAACCCCTGATTACGATGAGGTTTCTGACCGCTTTGCAGAATCCATCGACCTTTTCCCAACATTTGTCGAAAAATTTTATTTCATTTTTTACCTGCTTCAACTCAAAGGCATGCAGCAGCACCAGGAAAGGTTGATTTGGAGATTGAATAAAATTTTACAGCAAACTTTGGATGAAGTTGAAATAGAAAAGCTTGAAAGCTTTGTCAATCAGCTTTTTGAGTTTGCCCAGGAATTACGAAAAGACCACGCATCATCGGTACTGGATATGTTGCTTACGCTGGGTAAAAAAGTGATTGACATTGGCAATGCTGAACACCCCGAGTTGTTTAGTTATTTTGAAAACAAGCTGATAAATTATGGTTTCGAAACGCCTGGAATGGTTTTCGTGAATGAAGACTGGCAGCTTTCTGTGAATCCGAACCACATCAAAAACATCCGTGTTTGGCTTGAACTGATTGAATATTCGCGTTCAGAAATGGAAAAATTGCTGGCAACACTGATTGTCAACTTGCAGTTGGGCGGAATTTTTATTAGCGATACCGACCTTTTCCAAAGGGAAATAACCAAAATCCTCAATTCGAATATTGCACCTCACTATAAAAAAGTAAAGCAGCTAACGCGAATTTTCCCGGTCTATTTCAATGAAATTGGTGCCGAAGGCGAAATCAGGAAGGTAACTACCACGATGGACGAGATTTCGAAAAGGCAGGATGTGCTGGTTCATTTTCTGAGAAAACAGGTGCATACCGAAAGCAATAACACGCTGATTGGGCTCACACGCCGAATTTTTGTTTTTTGGTACGATGGCAGACTGGAAGCACTTCGCGATGCCTTGCCACTCAATGTTTACAAGCAAATTGACAAAAAAAGCGAGTGGTACGCGCCTATCCACAGGATGGTTGTGAAAATGTGCGATATCAGCAAAAGCAGCCCGGAAAAAGTACTGGCTTTCAGCGAAACGAAATTTGAGGAACTCATCGGCAAACTCAGGAATGATAACGAACGCGACAAGGAAAGGCTGCGCGACATCAGGCGCTTGTATTCATTTTTGAAAGAAAAATATTCGTTCGAAGCGGTGGATATTACCGAGCTGCTCCGGCATTCTTCCTTTATAGAAGAAAAAGATATTGTCAAACTAAAAAAGGCGCTCGACAATGACGATATTGAAGCTTCGCTCCGCCTGATTTATTCGTTCATGACAAGGCTGAAAGAAATTATTTTCAACCCGAAACCAAGCCAAAGCTGGGAAAATATTTACCACAAAAGGCATATTGCCATTGGCATCCCGTCGATGTATGGTGTTTACCGTGAGCCAAAATTTGAAGCGCTTGGGCTGACTTTCCGGCTGGAAAATGTAGCTACCCGCTTGATGGAAAAGGTGGTAAAGCAAATCAACCTGAATTATATTTCTGCAAAAACTTTGTCGGATATTTACGGCATTCTCGAGTATTTTCGCGAAGGGCTTGAGTTGGATGGTATCACCAACCAAAGTTTTGATGCCAACCTGCTGATGTTGAAGTACAGCCTGCGTTCGCAGAGTTTTTCCTTCGACCAGTACATCAATATATTCCAGTTTATAGCCGAAGATGTCAAGCGCACCATCATCAAGTATTTTTTGAAAACTTATGAAGTCCCGCTCAGGATTGTGATTCCGCAATTGAACGACAATCAGAAGAAATTGCCTGAAAAAGAAATCGTTGACATGGTGAACAAGGGCAGCGAGCAGTTTTACCGCGATGTTATTGCTGAGGCTTTTTTAATGCAGCCACTCGATAATTTTATTTCCAGGATTTTGGCATCGCTGCGTGAAATGGCTGATAACCTGGAGCCTTCGATGATTAGTGAAATTATGTCCTATAATTCTGACCTCGTTATCACCCGACTTCGCAAGCCCGATCCGCGGATTGACAACCAGGTTTTTTTGGGTTCAAAAGCTTATCATTTAAAGAATTTAAGAATTGCCGGTTTCCCGGTCCCGCCCGGTTTCGTTCTGACGACCGAAGTTTTCAGGCGGCAGGTGGCTATTACCGGGCACCCTGAATTGAAAAAGGAAATGCACGAGCTGATTCGCGACCATTTGCTGTATGTTGAAAAAGCTTCAGGAAAAAAATTCGGTGACCCCACCAATCCGCTACTGCTGTCAGTCAGGTCGGGTGCCGCAATCAGCATGCCCGGAGCAATGGATACCATTTTGAATGTGGGCATGAACGATGAAATTACCGAAAGTTTGAGCCAGTTGCCCGATTATGCCTGGTCGGCGTGGGATTCATACAGGCGCTTGCTCCAAAGCTGGGGAATGGCTTTTGGCATGAGCCGCGACGAATTCGACCTGGTGATTGATAGCTTTAAGAAAAAATATAAGGTTGAACAAAAAGTGGATTTCAGCCCAGAGGCGATGCGCGAAATTGCGATGGCATATAAAAAAAGTATGTATGCCAAGAAAATTGTTTTTGAAGAAAATATTTTCCAGCAATTGATTACAACCATCAATATGGTTTTCAATTCCTGGTCGTCGGAGCGGGCAAAAGTGTACCGCCAGCACCTTGGAATTGCCGGGGAATGGGGGACGGCGGTGGTTGTCCAGCGCATGATTTTTGGAAATTTGCGAAGGACAGCAGGAACCGGCGTTGTGTTCACACAAAACCCGAAAATGAAAAAACAAGGTGTCCACCTCTATGGCGATTTCACGCTTTGCGGGCAGGGCGAAGATATTGTTGCAGGGCTGGTGAAGCCATTACCGGTAAGCAAAAGCCAACTAAATTCGGATAATAAAAATGACGTTTGCCTGGAAAACAGTTTTCCTGAAATCTATAAAAGGATTTACGATATTTCGCTCGATTTAACTGAAAACCATGGCTATAGCCCGCAGGAAATTGAGTTTACTTTTGAGTCGGAAGACCCGAAAGATTTGTTTTTGCTGCAAACCCGCGACCTGGATATGGCAACCCAGCAAAAAGTTATCGTTTTCAGCAAGCCAGTTGCCGAGATGGCGCTTGCCGGGCGTGGGCTTGGCGTTGGTGGAAGCGCCATGAACGGGAGGGTTGCTTTCGATATGAGCGATATTGAACTGCTCAGAAAAAAATATCCTGAAGAATCAGTTATCCTCGTGCGACCAGACACTGTGCCTGATGATATCGGGATGATTTTCGCTACTGATGGCTTGCTAACCGCGAAAGGCGGCGCAACCTCGCATGCGGCTGTAACTGCCGTCAGGCTTGGGAAAACATCGGTTGT
>DATCTB010000269.1:0-2787 GCA_036568185.1 Bacteroidales bacterium
TTACCTGATTGATAACGGTGATTTTTTACCTTTAAATGATGAATCGGATGTGAAACCGGTTTACCTGGGAAATGAAAAGGGAAGTGAAACCGGAATTTATATCAGCGATGAATGGAAACCCTGGCCAGTGCTGACCATCTACGGTGGTTTGCGGTATAATTTATATGGATACCTTGGCCCCAAAACAGTATATGAGTACCAGGAAAATAAACCCAAAGTTCCCGAAAACATTGTTGACACTTTGTATTTTAGCAACAATGAGCTTGTTAAAAGCTACTCCGGCCTGGATTATCGATTTGCAGTGAATTACCTTCTCACACCCAATATGTCGATTAAGGCAAGTTTCAACAGGCTTCACCAGTATATTTTCATGCTTTCAAACACAATTGCCATTTCACCTACCGACAAATGGAAATTAGTTGACTACAACATTGAGCCAATGGTTGGCGACCAGGCTTCACTTGGGTTTTATTCAAGCCTGTTTCGTGGCAGGATTGAAGCCTCAATAGAAGGATATTACAAAACAGTTAACAACCTGGTTGACTACAAAGACGGGGCTGACCTGCTGGTGAACGAATTCCCCGAAAGGGATGTTTTGCAGGGAAACCTTGAAGCTTACGGAATTGAATTCATGATAAGAAAACCTACCGGGAAGATGAACGGCTGGATTAATTACACTTATTCAAGTGCCAATATTGTTGTAAACCGGCCTGAATCAGGTGAAAGCATCAACTACGGAATTGAATATCCCGCCAATTATGAAAAACCACACGCTTTCAACCTGGTGTTCAATTACAAATTTGCCCGCAGGTTCAGTATGTCAACCAACGTAGTTTATTCTACCGGAAGGCCTATTACTTACCCAACTTCCATTTATTACCAGGATGGGCAGCCCATTCTGAATTATTCTTTAAAAAATGAATATCGTTTGCCCGATTACTTCAGAATTGATGCTTCAGTTACTTTGGAAGGCAACCTGGCAAAAAAGAAATTTCTTCACGGCTCGTGGATATTTTCAGTTTATAACCTAACGGGAAGAAAAAATGCATATTCCGTTTATTTCAAGTCAGATAACGGAAGTATTAGTGCTTACAGGCTTTCAATTTTTGGGTCACCAATTTTTTCATTAACATACGATTTCAAACTCGGCAACTACAATGAATAGCAAACTATTATTTCTGTTTGTATTTTTGACAGTCATTGTAAATGCCTGCGTTGACCGCTATTATCCTGAAATTGATAAATACAACGATACCCTGGCCATTGATGGGCTAATTACAACCGACCCCGGGCCCTACTTTATTAAATTACAACTGGCATCGACTATTTATCATCCTGTTTTGAATCCTTTAAGTAATGCAGAAGTTTCTGTGGCAGATGATTTGGGTAATATCGAATTTTTCGAAGAAACAGAACCTGGTGTTTATTCGAGCACCTCACCCGATTTCCGGGGAATTGCAGGCCGGTCTTATCAACTGACAGTTACCTTGTCAGAAAATAATATTTACCAATCAAGTTGGGAAAAAATATCTGCCCCACTTGGTATAGACTCAGTTTATGCTGAACTTGAGAACCATATAGACCCCAATGTACCCTATAGCCTTTCGGGTTACCAATTTTACGTTGACACAAAAGAGGCAAGTACTGACACTACATTTTTATTGTGGAGGTTACAAAGCACTTATAAATACAATTCAGATTATAAATGCTGGCACGTTTATGTTGGAAAAATTGAACTTTTTCCAAAACCAGATTCATTGTTTACTTGTTGGAAAACGGAAATGGTTCCTGAAATTATTGTCGGAACCACTAAATCAAGTTATGGAAATCAGCTAAAACGGTATCCTTTACATTATGTTTCGGGTGAAGGCCGTGAATTGACATTGAGATACAGCGTTTTAGTTAATCAATTGGTAGTGAGCGGAACGGTGTATAATTATTGGAAATCTATTCGCGACCAAAACGAAATTCAAGGCACCTTATATACACAGCAGCCATATCAAATAAGGGGTAACATAGTTAACATCAATAATCCTGAAGAACCAGTTATCGGCTGTTTTACTGCTGCTGGAATAGCTAAGAAACGTGTATATTACAATTCGCCGGATATTGATTACAATTACGAAATCTGTATTGTGCACGAGGCTGATTATGAAAATATGCGGAACTTACGTGGTTCATCACCAACTGAATGGCCAATCTACTTGTCGATGGATGAAAATCATATCAAATTTTATCCTGAACAAAGGTGCATCGACTGTAGAGAAAGAGGAGGCCAATTGGAAAAACCTGATTTTTGGATTGACAATTAAATTTTTTAATGAAGAAACATATAATCATATTACTATTCTTTACTGGCTTGCTAAACTCATGCGTAGATCCGTATTGGCCTGAAATTGACAAGTATGTTGACAACCTTGCCATTGACGGCCTGATTAACAACGAACCCGGCCCATATTACGTTCGTCTGCAACTTTCTACAACTATTTATCACCCACAATACAATCCGCTCAGCAATGCTACCGTTTTTGTTACTGATGACCGGGGAAATGTTGAAAACTTTTATGAAACCGAAAATGGTGTTTACACTAATGTTTCTCCCGATTTTCAGGGTGTAATAGGCCGTTCTTATCAACTAACTGTTTCAATGTCTGAAAACCAAATTTATCAATCAGGTTGGGAAAAAATTAGCGAACCTTTGGGAATAGAGTCAGTTTATGCTGAAATTGAAGATCGGGTTGAAACGAATATCCCTTATAATGTTTGGGGTTATCAATTCTATATTGA
>DATCTB010000270.1:0-2380 GCA_036568185.1 Bacteroidales bacterium
GGCATCAGGACTGTTGCCATTTTTTCAGAAATCGACAGCGAATCGCTGCACATAAAGATGGCAGACGAGGCTTTTTGCGTTGGCAAACAAGAGCTTTCGGAAACCTACCTCAACATTGATAAAATAATTGAAATTGCCAAATCAGCGGCTTGTGATGCCATCCATCCGGGTTATGGTTTTTTAGCTGAAAACCCTTTGTTTGTAGAGGCTTGCGACAAAAATGGCATCGTTTTCATCGGGCCAAATGCCCGGGCTATCCAATTGATGGGAAATAAAATTGAAGCCAGGAGTTTTGTTAAAAAACTGCATGTTCCCATGACCGAAGGCATCACCGGCAGCCCGGCAGAATTATTGAAAAATGCGGCTTCCATCCCTTTGCCTTTATTGGTAAAAGCTGCTGCAGGCGGTGGTGGAAAAGGGATGCGCATTGTTCATAAAATTACTGAGCTTGAAAATATACTGGAATCAACCAGCCGCGAAGCGAAAAGCTATTTTGGCGACGGCACCATTTATATTGAAAAATATATTGAAGAACCCCGCCACATCGAGTTCCAGGTTTTGGGCGACAATTTTGGAAATATCGTCCACCTCTTTGAACGTGAGTGCACCATCCAGCGGCGTTACCAGAAAATTATTGAAGAATCGCCTTCGCCAACATTAACGCCTGAAGTCAGGCAGAAAATGGGTGAATCAGCATTGAAAATTTCCAGGGAAATTGGCTATAACAGTGCTGGAACTATCGAGTTTCTTGTTGACAACAAGCTGAACTATTATTTCCTTGAAATGAACACCCGCATCCAGGTGGAACATCCGGTTACTGAAATGGTTACAGGTGTGGATTTGGTTGAAGAACAGATTCTGGTAGCTGCCGGAAACCAACTCAGGCTGAAACAAGTTGAACTAAAGCAAACCGGGCACGCCATCGAATGCAGGATATATGCCGAAGAACCGGCTAATAATTTTCTTCCTTCGCCGGGAAAAATGTCACTTTACATTCCGCCGCAAGGCGAAAATATCCGCATCGATTCGAGTATTGAAAAAGCAACCACTATCCTCAGTTTTTTCGACCCGATGATTAGCAAAATGATTGTGTGGGGAGAAAACCGCGAGATTGCTTCGCGCCGCTGCGTTTCTGCTTTGCAAAATTATATTGTGCATGGAATCCGCACTAACATTGAGTATTTATTGGGCGTTTTGCAAAACAAGGCTTTTCAGGAAAACAAACTTTCCACCAAATTTTGCGACGAGCATTCTGAAGAAATCCTGAATAAAATATTGCAGGAAAAATCTGAACTTTCAGTTCCTTTAATCGCTTTTGCCTTGTACAGCCTGCGTTTTACGATTAATAACAACACCCAAAATACCTGGCAATACATTGGTTACTGGCGAAACCGGATACAATTGGAATTTTCATTTTTAGAAGAAAAATATTCACTCGCTTTCGAAAATAAGAAAGAAGATGAGATAGAGTTTTACTTTGAAGGAAGCGTTTTCTCTGTTAAAAATATTGAGGTTGGCCCTAACGAAATAAGCTTAAACATTGACGGGATAAACCACCACGCCCACATTTCGTTCGGTGAAAAGGGCTTAGCTTGGTTTTCCATCGATGGAAAATTGTTGCAGATGAAACGGCTGGATATGCTGAACATGAAAGAAGATTTTGCCAGCCAGGTTCAGGGAGATGGCATTAGTAATTTGTTTTCTCCCATGCCCGGAAAAGTGATTAAGGTGAACGTGAAAGCCGGTGAAAAAGTAAAACGGGGAAAAGTTTTACTGGTGGTTGAAGCCATGAAAATGGAAAACAATATAATTTCTGAAACCTCCGGAATTGTCGAAAAAGTAGTGGTGAAGGAAGGCGATATGGTGGACACGGATACGCAATTGGTTTACCTGGAAATAATTGATAAAGAATAATTTAATTATAAAGAATATGAATTTTGATTTGAGTGAAGAACATAACATGATCCGTGAATCTGTGAGGGATTTTGCTGAACGTGAGATAAAACCAGTAGCGCAGGAACTGGATGAAAAAGCTGAATTTTCCTACGACTTAACAAGAAAAATGGGCGAATTGGGCTTGTTCGGGATGTACCTGCCACCGAAATATGGCGGGCAAGGGCTCGACACGCTTTCCTATATTATCGCAGTCGAAGAAATTGCCCGAATCGATGGTTCTCAGGCTGCAACTTTGGCCGCACATAATTCTTTGGGAATTGGGCCTATTTATGAATATGGCACTGAAGAGCAAAAAATGAAATATTTGCCCCAACTATGCACGGGAAAGGCGTTGTGGAGTTTTGGGCTTACCGAACCTGGCGCCGGTTCCGACTCGCGCGGAACAAAAACAACTGCTGAACTGATTGGCGGTGAATGGGTGATT
>DATCTB010000271.1:0-2764 GCA_036568185.1 Bacteroidales bacterium
TACATTTTTTCACAATTTCTTACCGATTTTATTCCGAACGAAGCCTGGTATGCGCCGCTCGCACTTTTCTGGAGATTAATTACTTATTATCCGTACCTGATAATTGGCGTAATAATTCTTCCACTTTGGGTTAAAAAAGTATACAGAAGAGATAAAAAATACAAGAAAGTAGATTAATAAAGCTGCAGATTAACCGCAGTGAAAATACTTTTGAACCAATTCCATAACCAAAGCATCATCCTTCTGAATTTTTGATATCAAGCCCTCGTCATTGAATTTTTTTAGCATTTGAATAATACTCTGAAGAACACTTTCAGGGAAAACGTCATATTTGGTATAAATGTCAATTTGCTCTTCAAGTTTTTTAGCAGACTCAACGCAGGAGGCCGGAAGATGCGATAAACTGGAAAGTCTTGCCTTATTTTCTTCATCAAAAATATTGATGTCAACATAAGTTTCTTCAGCCAGTTGAAGGGCATTTTCCATTTCGAAACCATGGCGTGCAGCAACGGTTAAGCCGGCAAGCAATAAATAAATATCAGCCGAACCGTCGGGGCTTCTGAACTCGACGGTTTGTTTATCCGAAAAATCAATAATATCACCACTTTCCTGCGGATTCACTTTGTGAATCATATTTACCGGCGTTGTCCAGCCCAGCGGAACTCGGACCAAAACTGATCGGTTGCGGTCGCCCCAGCAAATATTGGTCGGTGCTTCCTGGTGAGGCACAAGCCTGAAATACGATGTCGGGGTTTGGTTCCCAAAAGCAGTAAGGGATGGGGCAAGGCTGATGTATCCGGCAATAGCTGTTTTGGCAACATCGCTCAGTTTGCCGTTTTTAATCATCATGTTTTTCCCTTTTTTCATTACACGGGTGTGAACGTGCAGTCCACTTCCTGCTTTGCCAACTGTTATTTTCGGTGCAAAAGTTACAGTTACACCGTATTTTGCTGCCAAAGTTCTGATAATCCATTTAGCCTTTATCAGTTGGTCGGCGGCATCTTCAACATTGGTTGGAAGAAATTCAATTTCGTTTTGTTCGTAGGTTTTTCCACCCTTCGTAAAATTTCCAACTTCCGAATGGCCATATTTAATCATTCCGCCCGACATGGCAATCAGTTTCATGGCATGAGTACGAAAACGGTTCCAGCGAGAGAATGGAGTTGATTCGTGGTAACCTCTTTGGTCATCAGCTTTATACAAACTATCATCATCACTGATGAGGTAATATTCCAGTTCGCCCATGGTTTCAAATTCGTAACCCGTTTCTTTTTTAAAAGAATCGTGGGCTTTTTTCAGAATATTTTCAGGAGCACCATCAAGCGGTTCGCCGTTCCGGTCGTAATAGGAACAAAGAATATCCAGTGTTGGAACTTCGGCAAAAGGATTGACAAATGCCGTTTTGTAGCGTGGTATAACATATAAATCGCTTGAACCTGCTTTAACAAAAGGAAACAAACTGGAGCCGTCAAGCCTTTCACCGGCAGTCAATAATGTATCGAGGTGCTGGCGGTTGCCAATAATGAAATTCAGCGTTTTCAATCGCCCATCCCAACCGGCATACCTGAAATTGATCATTTCAATATCATTGTCTTCAATATACCTGATCAGGTCTTCCTTGGTCAGTTGCTCAGCAGGCTTATTCAAGTATTGAACAAGCGGATTTGGGTTCATTGAAATAAGGTGGTTCATCGAAAATAAATTTGGGTGGCAAACTTACTAATTTAATTAAAGAGTTAAATCATTCACAAGCGTTAATAGCGAATTTGTAAACGGTTTAATTAAGCTATTTTTGTAAGATAAAAATTTGAAAATGACACAGCTTTGGCACATGGGAGCGGCAGTTTTTTTAACATGGTTGGTGAACCTGCCTTTTGGCTATTGGCGGGCTTCTTTAGAAAAACTTTCTTTTAAATGGTTTCTTGCCATTCACTTGCCAATTCCATTTGTTGTTATTTTACGCTTTGTTTTCCATCTTGGTTTTCAGTTATATACTTATCCATTCCTGGTTGCTGCGTTCTTTTTCGGGCAGTTTGTTGGTGCCAGGTATTATGCACATCATACTGGAAAAGGTTGAAATATTTTTAAGATAGCTTATATTTGTAATTCCAAAAAATAAAAAAATGAAAAAAGCACTATTCATCATGTTTGTAGCAATTGTATCATTTGCTATCGCGAATCCAGTATTCAGCCAAGCAGTCTCTGAAGCATTTCAAAACACACCTTCAACCACTTTTTACACTCTAGTTGAAGTGAGTACCGATTTTGAAACTACCCTCGAAAATGTGAAAACTGAACTAAAAAAACAAGGTTTTGGTGTGGTTTCCGAAATCAATATGCAGGAAAAGTTGAAAAACGGAGCCAACAAAGACATTCCGAAATATGTAATTCTTGGCGCCTGCAACCCCGAAGGGGCCTACAAAGCTTTACAGGTTGAAGAAAATATTGGCGTAATTTTGCCTTGCAATGTCATTGTTCGTGAAACCAAAGAAGGTGGTGTAGTTGTTGCTGCCGTAAACCCGCTCGTTACCATGAAGGCAACCGGCGAAGAAGACTTGAAACCGCTGGCAGAGGAAATTGCAGGTAAGTTGAAAAAGGTGTTGAATAATTTGAAATAGGCTTCAGTTTTCAATTGTTAGATAAATATATCAACTCACGAACCCCGTAGTATTTTTTCCATCTTTTTGCCTTTCGCCAACTCATCAACCAGTTTATCCAAATACCTGACTTTTTGTGTTAACGGATTTTCAATTTCCTCAACACG
>DATCTB010000272.1:0-7550 GCA_036568185.1 Bacteroidales bacterium
AAGGTTTGTGTTTGAAACCCCGGCGTTATTAAGCCCTTCGATGGCCATCCCGCCCGTCATGGCGCCATCACCAATTACGGCAATATGCTGCCTGTCGTTTTCTCCCGAAAGCTTTGAAGCTATTGCCATTCCCAGAGCTGCTGAAACGGATGTGGATGCGTGGCCGGTTCCAAAAATATCAAACTCACTTTCAGCCCTGCTTGGGAAACCGCTGATGCCTTTAAATTGCCGGTTTGTGTGGAAAACATCGCGCCTGCCGGTCAGTATTTTATGGCCGTATGCCTGGTGGCCAACATCCCAAATCAGCCGATCGTAAGGGGTGTTAAAAACATAATGTAAAGCAACCGCAAGCTCAATTACTCCTAGGCTTGCGCCCAGGTGGCCCGGATGAACGGAAACCATGTCGAGGATAAATTCACGCAACTCATCGGCCAATTGAACCAATTGTTCAGGACTCAACTTTTTTAAATCATCGGGTGAATTAACCCCGGCAAGTAATTTCCCAGGATTGCTTGTCATATAAAACTAAATTGAATTGGTAAAATTACACTTTTCAGTGAGCTCAAACAAGAAACGGAATTACCGCCTTGCGCTTAGCTGGATAATTATCAAAACGGCGCTTGTACCAGCGATGATGATCCATTGCACGCGGAATCAGGTTGGCCATGGTCCATAGTGCGAATGAAAACGCAGGCATACACCAGCAGAGCATCGCCCAGCCCAACCACTCAACAATTTCTCCAAAAAGATTAGGTGAGGAAACATAGCGGAACATTCCACCGTAAGGAATGTAATACCCTTTTTTCCCACCTTTCCTTAAGCCCAGCAATATGTTGTCGGAAGACATGTTGATGTACATTCCTGTAAAAAACAAAAGAGTTCCCAAAATAAAACGCCAGTCGTAAAACCAGGACAACTCGTAAACCGGGGCAAAATTACCAAACCAATAACCATTGAAAAAACCGTTACAAACGTTGAAGAAGAAAGCCATCGCAACTATAAGGATTGGCATTTTCTTTCCATTTTCTTTAATTCTGAAAGGAAAAATAAAAACACGGTTGAAATAATGAATCATGAACAAACCGAAGAAAATATACAAGGGAAAAGATTTTTCCGCATTTCCTGCTAAGAATAAATAAGAGAAAACAATAATCACCGGTATTTCCATAATTATCCATCCCAATCTGCTGCTGATTGTTGGCCCCCAGGTGTCAGTTGTATGCCTGCCATAAGGCGGTGTAACCTTCAATAGAACCGGGACAATGGCAACAGCCAATCCCATCCAGATATATAAAAGTGTGTTGAATAATGATTCTGTTATCATTTGATTAGTTGGTTTTCATGCAGCCAGTCCAGGGTGTCTCTGACAGACTCTATCAAAGGCCTTGGGCCGTAGCCCAATACCTTCCTGGCTTTTGCGTTACTAATTTTTAAATTTCCAAACTTTAATATTTTAATTGATTCGAAAGTATATAAAGGTTTCGAACCACTTATTTTTGAATATAACCAAATAAAAGGCAAGCCAATTTGTGCTGCCCAAAATGGGAAAACCGGGGTTTTTATTTCTTTTCCATTTTCCTTGCTAATCATTTTTACCAGGTCAACCGCGCTTTTCCACTGCCCTGAAAGGATATAATGCTCGCCCCCTTTTCCTTTGGTAATTGCACTGATGGCTCCGTCGCAAACATCGCGAACATCAACCCAGTTATAACCACCCGGAACAAGAGCCGGAAGATTTCCCTGGCAAACCTTGACAAATAATTCACCTGTCAATGAAGGCTTAAAATCATTTGGCCCTATGATGGCTGTGGGATTCAGGACTATGACATCAAAATTTTCGCTTTGTTGTTCAATTACCCACTTTTCGGCAATGGCCTTGGAATGTTCGTAAGGGCTTGAAGATTTAGTGGCAAGCTTGCGTTTTTCATTCAACATTTTATTTGCAGGGGTAGTCTCAAAAGCATGAATAGTGCTGAAATGAATGAAACGTTTTACACCCGCAGATTTACAAGCATTAACCAGGTTTTTGGTACCTTCTACATTAATTTGATACAATTTTTTAACCGGGTCGCCACCTATGGAAATGAAGCCTGCAAGATGAAAAACAACATCCAAATCCTTGCAAAAATCGACCAGCGTTTCGGGCCGAAGAATATCACCCTGAACCACTTCAATGTCAAGCCCATCAAGTGTTTCGTGGTTGTTATGGGCTAAAGCCCTTATCTGGTAATCACCGCGCAACAAGCGCCTTACAAGGTTTCCTCCAACAAAACCGCTTGCGCCAGTTATTCCAATTTTCATATTCTACTTATAAAAAGGCGCGCAATATAGTAAAACCTGTATAACTGTTTATTATTTTTTTTTATTTTAAAAAAAGAAATTTGAAACTAAAAGCTTCTTATCATTGCTTTTGGAAAATTATTTCAAAATATTGATAAAATGAAAGTTTTCTATTTGTTTAAAATCAATAAAGTTTGTATTTAGAAAAATCAATTTCAAAGTGATAAAAAATCTAATTAAGATTTTAGGCATCCTATTGCTAACTGGTTTTGTGATTTTGGCATTTATAATTTTTTTACCAAAAAATTATAATGTTCCGCAGCTTCAGAAACGCAAAAGCACAAAATATTGGAGTTTAAAAAGCGGTTCGGAAATAGCCTACACTTTAATTGAAGCGAAAGGCGAAAAAAAACCTTTTCCTATTATTTTTCTTCAAGGAGGTCCAGGCGGGCCAATTTATGACAGGAACATTGAAGCATTGAAACCTTTGGCCGATAGTGGCTTCGATGTATATTTATACGACCAGGTTGGCTGTGGCTTTTCAAACCGTCTGGAAAATATTGAAGAATATACTGCCGAAAGGCATAAAAATGATTTGGAAGAAATCGTGGGTTTGATTGGCTCCGAAAAAGTTATTCTTATCGGGCAATCGTGGGGGGCAATACTGGCAGTTTTATTTGCTGCCGATAATCAGGAAAAAGTTCAAAAAATAATTTTCACCAGCCCTGGCCCTATCCAGCCAGGAACCAGAAATTTAGTAGAAAAGAAAGCGCCTGACAGTTTGGAATTAATACAGCCCGAATATTCCAATTCACAGGCAAACAGGAAAGTACAAAACCAGAGGATGAAATTTGTCAGTTTCCTGGCAAGAAACTTTGGGATAAAATTGACTTCTGACAAAGAAGTTGATAATTTTCAAACATACCTGAATTCTTATTTAAGCAAGTCAACTGTTTGCGATACAGCATTTTCGCCAGCTCCAGAAGCCGGTGGTGGTTATTTTTCTCAAATCATGACTGTAAACAGTTTCAATGAAATTAGCGATCCACGCCCAAAACTTCTAAATACAAAAATTCCTGTTTTGGTGATGAAAGGTCAATGCGATAACCAAAAGTGGGGCTTTATAAATGAATACCTTGAAATTTTTCCAAACCACAAATTTACTATTGTTTCCGGGGCCGGGCACAGTATTTCAGTCGAACAACCAAGGCTTTACTTATATTCCATCCAAAAATTCTTATCAGATTAATTTTTTCAAAAATCATTCAAATGGTAGAAAAATAGCATGCCAATTGATTGAGAATTTTCAAAAATTACCTTCTGGAAATTACTTGGCAATATACAAGTAAAAACTAGGGACAATCAATATCCTGAAGTGTGTTGTCCCAACAATGCCAATTTTGGTCGCCAAAATGTTGGGCATTTTTTACCCGGCCATGAAAATCAATGCTATTCCATTCAATTTCAGTCAAATTCGCTGAAGAATTAAAATATAAATTATAAAAACGGTCGAGGTCGCCTGAGGCAGTTCCGTAATTGATGTAGGAGCCATTTTCAGCATCACCGGTTTTTATGTTGGTATATTGAATATTGCCAATACTGTTTCCTTCATACACCCAATCGATTTGCAAAATAGGATTTGGACTATCCGGTTTTTCATTCAAAATCCAATAGCCCCCGCTGCGGTCGAAGGCAGATTTACCTGAATACCAAAGAAAATCAGAATAAAAATTAGCCTTGGTAATTCGCATTTCCCAATTGATGGTGTCGTTCAGGAAAAAGCCTGTTAATTCAGCTTCATGAGTTACGCCTCCAACTACAAAATTGTAAGACCATGTCCAGTTTTCTTGATCTGGATGAAAAACAGCCTCGTGTTTAAAAGATTCTAAAAACGATGCAACTGGCACTGCGAGCCCAATTTTTAGCAAGGTATGCCAAACTGTTACATTTATATATGAATAGCCCCAATTCTGATAAGATGCTATTTCACGGGAAGAAGTGGTGTCGTTCGGGTTATCAAAACCTGTAAAATCCATTACAAACGATGATTCAGGCGGAAGTTGAGGTGCCGGCTGGTTAGGAGTATCATCTTTCGAGCAACCCGAAATTAAAATACCTGAAACCAACAAGACCACGAAGAAAGAAATTTTAAATGTTTTCATAATAAGGCTTTTTTGTTGAGAATAACGGTTTAGGAATTGAATTAAGTATGTAAAGCTACCTTTTTTCCTAAATAAATTCAACTTTCTATACCAAAAATGGTCAAATGTTCTTTCAATTCTACAAACACAAAATGCTGAATTTCAATTACTCAAGTAAATTTTAAAGAGAACTTATTTTCCGGATTTTTTTTTGATTATGATTTTTAAAGACATTATTCCTTTTCCCAAAATAAGTACTTTAGCAAAAATGAAAATCAATTGGTTTTACCAAGCCAACTGCATATAAATAATTTATTAAATGAAGCATTTAATTATTCTAAACATTTTATTGCTCTACTCCTTGCAGCTATTTGCCCAGGTATATCTTCACCCGCAAGGCATGGCTTATTACAAGGAAGGAGCCACTTTACTGGAAAACGGCGATTATTACCAGGCTGAAAAATCGCTGACCATTGCTCTGAATACGCTGAAAGATGAAAATGTTTATATGAAAAGAGGAATTGCAAGGCTCTATCAGGAAGATACCGTTGGCTTTTGCGAGGATATGAATATGGCTGCAAATAAATATTTTAACCTGCAATCCTCTTTGCTTTTCAACAATGTTTGCTGCGAAAAAGTTGATACCTTATATTTTCATAAAAACATGCAGCCAGCCAGTTCGGCTAATTTCAGGTATTTTGAAGAGGTTAAATATCCCAAATATGATAATGAAAATATCGGAATTTTTCATGATATTCGGGTTAGAAAAGATAAATTTAATACGGAGTACGGCCGCGACCAAAGCAACCTGGGGAAAAATTATCTTCCTCCGGACAAAGTAGAAACAAAATTATTGGGAACTACTGATATTATTGCTGTTTATGAAGAAAAGGATAGCGTTAAAAATTACCTTGTTTGTACCAAATCCCCCAAAATATTAAACCAGACAAAATATGGTTTTGTAAAAAACAGCCTTAGAAAAGAAATCAAAAACCAATTTTACAACCTCAAAGTTGAAGAAAATGTTGACCTGACAGTTTATTATGAACTTTATCTCAATAAAAAGGGGAGCGTAACTGATATTAAGGTGATAGGAACTTACCCTGAAGTGGATATTGCTGCCATAAAACAATCGCTGGAAAAAGTTATTTCGAAGGAAGTAGAAAATTATCCATCCCTTAAACCAGCTATATTTAAAGGAAAACCTGTCAATTTTATTGCAATTGATTATGTCACTTTTTAGCAAAAGGTTTAAATAAATAGATGATTAGTCAGTAGTTATTCTATAGGTTCATGCGTCTTCTAATATTTTAATCCAATTATATCTATTCAAAATCCGAGATTTTCTATATTTTTATCCTGAAATTCAACGAAATCAGATTTTTAATTCTAACCCAAAAAATTATTATCATGAAATCAACGACTTTTCTATTGCTGGCATTAATTCTTATTTTCCAGGGAAGTTTAATTGCCCAAAGCGACTCAGTTGCACCTTCACCTTCAACCATGGTTACACTTCAAACTGAGCAAGCCACGAGTTTTGAAAATAATATCATCAAGCTTAATGTAACCGCTCTTTTTGTAAAAAACTTCACAGTTCAATACGAAAGAATTATTAAGAAATACTTGTCAGGAGCTATATCTGTAAGGTATATGCCCAATGGTTCACTTCCATACAAAAACTTTTTCTACAATCAATTTGGAGACGATGACCCCGAAGCTAAGGAAACAATTGAAAACATGAAAGTAAACAACTTCGCTGTCACTCCCGAAGTTAGGTTTTATGTAGGAAAAAAAGGCTTTGGCCAGGGTTTTTACATAGCTCCATCATACCGCTATGCCAAGTTTAACGTTTCGAATATTGAATACAATTATAACGATGATGAGGACGAAAACAGCACTATACTGATGTCAGGCAAACTGTCTTCCAATTATGGTGGTTTTGTCATAGGCGCTCAATGGTTGTTTGGATCGCATGTCACACTCGACTGGTGGATTTTCGGGCCACTTTTTGGCGTTGAAAACAGTAATTTCAATGGAAATTCTGATTATAAACTTACTGCTGAAGATAAAGCTCAAATTATTGAAAATGTGAATGATATAGATATTCCAGGAACAACAACTGAAGTTTCTTTTCCCGATGATTATAGTGTTTCGGTACAACTACACGGCCCCATATATGGCGTAGCATTTGGCCTGGCTGTTGGATTTAGGTTTTAATTTCTTTTAGTCTTATTCTAATTTTTCTGTTTTATTTCACACAAGCAGGCTAAATTGTTAACATATTGTTAATTATTTGATTTCATATGAAAAGACAATTACTTTTGTCTTAACTAAGAAACAAACTACTAATTTTCTAAAATTTACCACTATGAAAACTAAACACTTCTTGTTGTTTTGTGCTTTTTTTATAGCTTCAATTTATACCAACGCACAGTGGTCCACTGACCCGGCAAACCCGGGAATTGTATGCGATTTTTCTGGAATTCAAAGCGACCCGCAGGCTTTTGCCGATGGCAATGGTGGTGTTTACGTCTTTTGGCTAGATCACCGCAACGGAACTAACCAAACTGCGCTAGATATTTACGGGCAGCGTTACGATGCTGATGGTTATGCGCTTTGGGAAGAGGATGGCAGATTGATAATGAATCATTTCAATAAAATAAACTGGTTTAATGTGAGTCGGATTTACGGCGATGAACTCATTCTTGGCTGGGTTACTCATGCAGAAGGTGAGTTTGGCGATTCCCTTAAAATACAAAAACTAGATGAAAACGGAAGTACACTCTGGCCTGCTGATTTACTTGTTAGTAATACAGGTTTTCAGCCAAATGCAATACTTGGATTGCAAGGATACAAAATTATCCACGACAATGCAGGTTATTGCATTTCCATAAATACTATCTATTATGGCGGATCAACCAGGAACAGGCTAACCCGATTCACAAGTGATGGTACATTAACCGGCCCTTATAGCGGAGAACCAGAAGGAAGCGCTTTTGGCTCCTCAGGTTTGCAATCTGGTTTTGATGCTGGCAATAGTGTTTATTTGTATTATTCAAGTGGAAATGGTTCGGGTGCACCAATGTATTGCTTAAAAATAAGTGTTGCAGGCGATACCATTTGGGG
>DATCTB010000273.1:0-3676 GCA_036568185.1 Bacteroidales bacterium
TTGACCCGGAAGATGCGGAACATTTTATTAACCCTGAATTAAGTGCCGGCCACCACCTGGAAAGTTACAGTGGCGATGTAAGTTATGATTATAACAGTTCTGATTTTGGAGTGAATTTTTATATTGGTGGCTGGTTTAAAATTTCGAAAAACTTATCTGCAACCATCTCTCCTGGCTTAACTTACGGCTTCAGCAATGTATTTATTAACCCTGAAATGGATGCAAACTGGGGTTCTATTATCAAGCTAGACGCTGGTGTTATTTATAGTTTGGGGAAGAAATAAGCATTTCCTGAAAATGCAAAAGCCGCACTTACGCACGGCTTTAAATAATTATTAACCAACGTATTAATCAAAATTTCTTTTCATAAACTGCAAATGTTCAAAAGAAAAATCTGCTGACTTTGTTTCAACAACTTTTCCACGAATAGAACTTAGCTCATTAATCTTTTTTTGTTTCATCCAAATCTCAATGTCTTTCAGAATTAACTCGATATAATTAATTCCGTTGAGATACATTGTACTGCAAAGTTGAACAGCACTGGCACCAGCCATTGTTTGTTTGATAACGCCCTGGTAATTATGCACGCCAGTTGAAGCAGCAAGATCGCAATCGATTTTATTTCCCGAAAGCAGGGCAATCCAGCGCAAAGGAATACTCATTTCATCAATGGAAGAAATATAATTGTCAGGAATAATTTTTGCACTGTCAATATCAATATTCCGCCTGGTGTAACGGTTGAATAAAACCAATCCATCAGCCCCTGCTTCAACAAGTCTCTGGGAAATAGCATAGATATTGGAGAAATAATGGCCAAGTTTTACTGAAACAGGAATTGTTACTTGTTTTTTGACTTCCGTTAAAATCTGAACGTACAGATCTTCTATTTCAGCACCTGACTTGTTCACATCGTACGGAAAAATGCTGATATTTAATTCTAAAGCATCGGCACCTGCTTTTTCAATTTTTTTTGCAAAAACCGGCCATACATCAGGAGTAACGCAATTAATGCTGGAAATAATTGGAACTTTGAAATCCTTTTTCAATTTCGCCACAAACTTCAGATAGGTGTCAAGGCTTTCTTCAGTTGAGAGTTTTTTGATAAAATCCTTTGCTTCCGGAAACCATTCGTAAGCATTGTCAGGGTTTTTCCTCATTTCGGCATCCGACTCAAGCCTGATTTGCTCTTCGAACAAGGACTTAAGCACAATGGCAGCCGCACCATGTTCAATACAATTTTTAATATCGGGGTAATTTCCTGTCAGTTTCGAACTGCTGACAATCAGTGGGTTCTTTAACTTCAAACCCATGTAAGTGGTTGATAAATTCATAATTATAACATGCTAATTGGACGATGAACTTCTGTTTCAATATATGACTCAAGTTGCCTTGTAAGAAATTGGAATGCCTGAATCATATTGAGTTTGGCATTATCTGTAAGACCTTCTTTAAAATCCCAGGCAAAGCCTTTGATGGCCAACTGGCAGGTGCGAGGTGTTTTATTAAATAAATCTTTGCTCAGATGCAAAACATATTCGGGAGAAACAGCATGCATGGTAAACTCAACTTTCTTGACGGATGGTTCGAGATGCGTAAACTTAAACTCATGAATATCCTCCTGGGTTGCATCAACAAAGACAACAATATCTTTTTGAGATATTTTTTCAGCGTCTTCAACATTTAACTGGTAATTAGAGTCAGTTTCGATGTTGGTAATATGATGTTCTTTGGCCCATTGGTCAACCAACTTAACAACTTCATAACCAAGGGCATCATCCTGTCTTCCAGGATTGCCATAGCCATAAACGAGAATTTTTTTTGTTGTGTTCATATTATTTTGTCCTTTCATTGATTAAATTATTATTTGAATCAAAAAGTGATATTTGCAAAGGCATTTGCCCTAAAGCGTGCGTAGCACAACTCAGGCAGGGGTCGTAAGCTCGAATGGCCACTTCAACAGCATTCATCATTCCTTCGGTAATTTCTTTTTGGCCATTCATAAAAGCTTTTGCGGTGTGGTTAACCGCAAGGTTCATTGGCTCGTTGTTGTTTGTTGTGGAAACAATCAGGTTGGCCAATGTAATCTGATCATTATCATTTATTTCATAATGGTGGAAAAGGGTTCCCCTTGGAGCTTCGATAACGCCAACTCCTTTGTTCGTTTTAGTTCCTTTTATAACCAAATCATTATTTTGAAGATCAGGGACTTTCAGCAAATTGCGAATTTCTTCAGCACAGTGTAAGACTTCAATCAATCTTGCCCAATGGTAATGAAGACTCATGTTGTTAGGCTTTCCCTTTGTATATGCTTTATATTCTTCAAAAGCTTTTTGGGCAAGGGGTGTTGGAATAAAATCGCAAGTATTCAAGCGGGCAAGCGGGCCAACCCTGTACCACCCATCTTTTTTACCGTACTCACGCAAATAGGGGAATTTCATGTAACTCCAGTTCCTTACTTCTTCTTCTATGTATTTATCATATTCCTGGTAATCAACATCGTGAAGGATTTTTTTACCTTCAGCATCAACAGCGCGAAGGACCCCATGGTAAATATCAAGAGCACCATCTTCACGAACCAAACTCAGGTGATTGGATGGGAATGATGCAAAACTGTCAACCAGTGCAATATTTTTTCGGTGGTATTCTTTAAAGAAATCAAGCGCAGCCAACGACCATTCGACCATTTTATCAGCATTCAGCGGGTCCGGGCCACTCAATAATTCGTCTCTTTCGGCAATACTTAAATTTTTATTGATACCTCCCGGAATAGCTCCTGTTCCATGAACTTTCTTACCGGCAGTATGTTTAATTACTTCCTGCCCATATTTCCTCATCATTACTCCCATCACAGCCAATTCTTTATTTTCCATTGCCACGCCAACAATGTTCCTCTTGATTGGGTCGCCATCGAAACCAAAAAGAAAATCAGGTGAACTGAGATGGAAAAAGTGAAGTACATGCGACTGGAAGAATTGTCCATAATGCATTAAACGGCGCATTTTTTCACCAACTGCGGTTAATCCGTGGCCGGTTCCTGCTCCAACAATCACGTCTAGTGCTTTGGCAGCAGCCAGGTGGTGGCTAACGGGGCAAATTCCGCATAAGCGCTGAACCAGCACGGGTGCTTCCCAGTATGGGCGCCCTTGGACAAAACGTTCAAAGCCCCTGAATTCAACAATATGCAAACGCGATTCGTGCACATTTCCGTCATTATCTAAATATATGGTTACCTTTCCGTGTCCTTCTACTCTGGTAACCGGTTCTATAGTTATCTTATTTGGCATTTTATTTATGATTTGTATTGTTAGTCAAATTTTACAACTTCGTAAGGCAAATCCATTGGGTTGCCGGTAATCAATGCTACAAGGGCATCCCAAATAAGGTCGGCACTTGGGGCGCAACCAGGAAGAAAATAATCAATCTTCACAATTTCATGGCAAGGATAAACCTGGTTTAAAAGCATAGGTAATTCCGGGTCGTTAGGGACAATTCTTGTTGTATTTTCTTTTACTGTTGGCCCGTCAAAATAAGCTTCGGCAATGCATTCCTCAATTGGTATACCGTTCCTCAGCGCTGGCAAGCCGCCCATAATGGCACATTCACCCAGTGAAATCAGGATTTTACAATTTGCCCTGAAGCTTTTCAGAATTTCAATATTTTCACTGTTGCAGCAGCC